>CAMZHY010000103.1 GCA_947307005.1 uncultured Planctomycetaceae bacterium | reverse complement strand
CATGAACAGGCGTGTGGATTCGCCGCTCAGGGATACGCGCGCGTTACGGGGGAAGTCGGCGTCTGCACCACCACGAGCGGTCCGGGCGCCACCAATATCATCACGGCGATCGCCGACGCAAAACTTGACAGCATCCCTATCGTTGTCATCACCGGTCAGGTCGCCAAAGGGTCGATAGGCGAGGACGCTTTTCAAGAAACTCCGATTACGGAAGTTTGCCGGTGTATCACCAAGCACCACTATCTTGTCGACGAGACAAAATCGCTCGCGCGCATAGTCAAGGAAGCGATTTACGTTGCAAAGTCGGGACGGCCTGGCCCTGTGCTGATCGACGTCCCCAAAGACGTTCTAGTTGGACAGTGTTACCCTGACTTCTCGCAGAGTTTCAATCTTCCCGGCTATAAACCGGAAACGCCCAAAATCGACAACGCCCTCATCGAAGAAATTGTTGAAAGGATTAATCACGCTCATAAGCCCGTGATAATCTCCGGCGGTGGAGTTAGTCTCTCTAACACGTCGGATTTACTCCTGAAAATCGTCGATAAAATTGGCGTCCCCGTTTGTACGACAATGCCCGGCCTCGCAAGTTATCCACGCGATAACGAATATTGCCTCGGGATGGTCGGTATGCACGGAACGTACTGCGCAAATAAGGCGGTTCGCGAAAGCGACTTGCTTCTTGTTTTTGGCGCGCGATTCAGCGACCGCGTCGCAGCTGTTCCCACTCATTTCGCCCCCAAAGCCCATATAGTGCACTTCGACGTCGATCCCTCGGAGTTCAATAAGGTCAAGACAGTGCAAACAACCGTCTGCGGCGACCTGAGAGATACGATGGAAGCTTTGTTAAAAGGTATTGAAAGAAATTATCGTAAGACGGATATCTCCCCTTGGCGCGCGATGCTCAAGGACTACGAGAAAGAACATCCTGTTCGATATTCTCGTTCCAAGATTGAAGACGACGAGGATATGCCAATCGCGCAGGAATCAATCGAGATTCTCTCCAAAGAAACACAAGGGAGAGACGTTATCATTACGACGGGAGTTGGTCAGCACCAGTTGTGGACGACCCTCTTCTATCGCTTTAACCGTCCTCGAACCTGGCTTTCAAGCTGCGGACTTGGAACGATGGGCTTTGGTTTGCCTTCCGCGATGGGCGCCAAAATTGCTCGTCCTGAATCGACCGTTATCGCCATAGAAGGCGACGGAAGTCTCCAGATGAATATTCAGGAACTTGCAACCTGCGTAACGGAACACATTCCTGTCAAGCTCTTGCTCGTAAACAATCAGCACTTGGGCAACGTGGTTCAGTGGGAGGATATGTTTTTCAAACAAAACCATGCCAACACGTATCTTGGCGACATTAACGACAAGGAAAACTTTAGTCAGGGCGACGGCTACCACTTGAAACGATATCCGGATTACGTGATGATCGCCAAAGCCTACGGTTGGGATGCAATAGCCGTTGAAAAGCGATCTGAATACCCCTCGGCGCTAAGAATGATGCTTGAAAGTAAAGGGCCTTTCATGATTGACCTGCGCATTCCTTACTGCCAAAAGGTTCTGCCGATGATTCCTCCAGGGGGAACGCTCGACGGCGCGTACTTTGCGTAAGATTTTATCAGAAATACGATTGTTAATCGTCTGTTTTATTAAAAAAGCCGGATGGGAAAGCTAACGCGTTTTCCATCCGGCTTTTTCAGTTTACCAATTAAACAGAGTCGCTAGAGGCTGACAATCGCTTCTTTCATCTCTTTGACATATGCGGCGACAAATGGAGGACTATCTTTGCCATGTTCGGCAATAATCTTCATGATAGCCGAACCGACAATTACGCCGTTCGAGCATCGCGCCATTTGCTTCGCCTGATCGGGACGAGAAACGCCAAATCCAATCGCAAAGGGAACTTTCGAATGTTTTCGAACAACTTCAACAATAGAAAGGATATCGGTTTTTATCTCGCTACGTACGCCGGTCACGCCAAGGCTAGAAACGACGTAGAGAAATCCCTTCGCCTCTTCGGCGATCATTGCAAGTCGATTTTCAGAAGTCGGCGCAACGAGGGATATAAAATCAACTCCATACTGATCGCAAATCGGAGCAAAATCCTCTTTCTCCTCAAAGGGAACGTCCGGCAAAATAACGCCGTCGACGCCAACTTCGGCGCATCGTTTGGCAAAACGCTCCGCGCCATAGGAGAAAACAACGTTAGCATATGTCATAAAGACCAGTGGAATCGTCACGTCCTTACGCAAGTCGACGACAAGCTCGAAGATTTTATCCGTCGTCGCCCCTCCCGCAAGCGCGCGCATGCTCGCCGCTTGAATTACAGGACCTTCCGCCACAGGATCAGAGAAGGGAACGCCTAATTCAATAAGGTCCGCCCCGCTTTGCGCTGCAGCTCGAACAACTGCGGCTGTCGTATTCAGATCTGGATCGCCGCATGTGACGAAAGGAATAAAAGCCTTCCCATTCTCGAATGCCTTATAGATATTACTCATCGATTTGTTCTCCCTTATATCGCGCGATCGCCGCGCAATCTTTGTCGCCGCGTCCTGAAATCGTCACGACGATAATCTTATCTCGCCCCATTTCAGGAGCAAGTTTCTTTGCGTAGGCGACGGCGTGAGCAGATTCAATCGCGGGAATAACTCCCTCTGTTCGAGAGAGGAACTCAAACGCATCAACTGCTTCGTCGTCCGTGATAGGCACATACTGCGCGCGACCAATATCGTGTAAATACGAATGCTCTGGACCAACGCCGGGATAATCCAAACCCGCCGAGATTGAATAAACCGGCGCGATTTGACCATACTCGTCTTGACAGAAATATGATTTCATTCCGTGAAATATGCCAACGCGTCCTGTCGTAATCGTCGCGGCAGTTTCAAAGGTATGGACGTCCCGACCGCCGGCTTCGCAACCAATGAGCGCGACGTCTTTGTCCCCAATAAAATGATAAAAAGAACCGATGGAGTTTGAACCGCCTCCAACGCAGGCCACGACGGCGTCGGGGAGACGCCCTTCTTTTTCAAGGATTTGGGCTTTAATCTCGCGTGAAATCACAGACTGGAAATCGCGAACAATTGTCGGAAACGGATGCGGTCCAACGCTCGAACCAAGGCAGTAATGGGTGTCGGAAATACGACTCGTCCATTCACGCATCGCTTCAGAAACAGCGTCCTTGAGAGTTGCGGTTCCGGTTTTTACCGCGACGACTTCGGCTCCTAAAAGTTTCATCCGATAAACGTTGAGCGCTTGACGTTTCGTATCTTCCTCGCCCATAAAGACCACGCATTCCATACCGAAAAGCGCGGCTGCCGTCGCGGTCGCAACGCCGTGTTGACCGGCGCCCGTTTCCGCTATCAACCGGACCTTGCCCATCTTTCTAGCGAGAAGCGCTTGACCAAGAACGTTGTTGATCTTATGAGCCCCGGTATGATTGAGATCCTCGCGCTTAAGATAGATTTTTGCTCCGCCAAGAACGTTGGTCATTCTTTCAGCAAAGTAAAGACGGGATGGACGACCTGCGTAGTCGTTCAAAAGAGTTTCAAGTTCTTTATTAAAAGCTTCGTCCGACTTATAGCGGTTATAAGCGTTCTCAAGCTCAATCATAGCGTTCATTAGCGTTTCAGGAAGGTATTGTCCGCCATGAATGCCAAATCGTCCTCGCGACATAATATGACCTTTCGATTTATCAACAAAAACAACGTCTATTACAACCATTAATTACGCTAGTCTCTCATGATTCCTAACCTGAAAGACAACCTCGCGAATCTTCTCAAAATCCTTGCGTCCATCTACCTCAACGCCGGAGCTAACGTCAACTGCGAACGGATTCAATAATTCGACGGCTTGGACTATATTGTTCCGATTAAGCCCGCCTGCAAGGAAAAATGGTCGCGTAAAATCCTGAACGATTCTCCAATCAAAGGTTTTCCCTGTTCCGCCCGCTCCGTTATCCAGTAGAACAAAATCCGCAAGAGACGCCTTCGCCTTTACCAGATCGTTCGGCGACGTGACACGAAACGCTTGGATAAGCGGAACGTCAACACGATCTCTCAGTGTTTCGATATAAGCCTCATCCTCGTCGCCATGGAGTTGAACAGCGTCAATAATCTTGAGTTCAACTAGCTGAACAACCGAGTTTAAAGGCGAGTCGACAAAGACGCCGACGGAAAATATCTCGGGACGAAGCTTTGCTCTGAGCGTGGCGGCGCGTTCAGAAGAAACGAACCGACGACTCTTAGACGCGAAAACAAAACCGATAAAGTCAGGACGCAAAGCGTTGACATAATCGACGTCTTCTTCGCGCGTAATCCCGCATATCTTGATCTTAGTCATTCCGCGCCGCCCCTTAATTCTCCAAGCGTTCGCTTCTTGTCTGCCGCACGCATAAGCGCCTCGCCAATGAGAACGGCGTCAACGCCGATTTTTCGGAATTTCTCCACGTCTTCAGGCGAGCTAATCCCGCTCTCTGCGACAAAGAGCGCCTCAGAACCAACAAGTTCGCGAAGCCTCAGAGACACGCTCATGTCGACTGAAAAATCTTTAAGATTGCGGTTATTCACGCCAATGACGCGCGCGCCTAATCTTAACGCGGTTGCAATTTCACTTTCATCGCGAGTTTCAACAAGCGCGGTAAGTCCGAGTTCGTCGCTGAGCGCAAGAAATCGAGATAAATGATCTTCGCTAAGAATTGCGCAGATAAGCAGAACAGCGGACGCTCCCAACAGTTTTGCCTGGTAAATCATGTATTCGTCGACCGTAAAGTCCTTCCTTAGGCAAGGAACGGACGTCGCTTTTGAGATTTCAGCAAGATGCTCGTCAGCGCCTAAGAAACGCGTGGGTTCAGTCAGTACGCTAATACAATCGGCTCCTGCAAGTTCGTATTCCATCGCTATTTCAACGTAAGGATAGTCTGAGGCTATTATTCCTTTCGAAGGCGAGGCTTTCTTACATTCGCAGATAAAAGAAACGTTTGGTTTACGCAACGCTCTCTCGAACGCAAAATCGCCAAGGGGATTAACAACGGCGGAAGCGGCTTCTTTGAGAGCTTCGAGAGAAAGCGCCTTTTGCGACTCCATAACGCGATTACGCGCGGAATTCGCTAAGGATTCAAGGATGGAATTCATTTTTCCTCCCTTTGTTTCTTAGAGGCGACAATGAAACGTTCCATTGTTTCCAAAGCCTTTCCAGAATCAATAAGATTCGCAGCGTAAGCGACGCCGTCTTTAATCGATTGAACCTTTTCGCCAATATAGAGAGCGGCGCCTGCGTTAAGCAAAACAGCATTGCGTTTAGCGCCTTTCTCGCCCTCAAGAATACGTCGGGTTATGACGGCGTTCTCCGTCGCGTCGCCACCTTGAAGTTCCGAGCGTTGACAACGCGCTATGCCAAACTGTTCAGGCTCGACGACGAAAGAGCGAAGCCAATCTCCAGAAAACTCACAAATCGAAGTAGGCGCGCTCAGGGATATTTCATCTAGACAATCCTGACCGTAGACGACCATACCGCGCCTGACGCCAAGCCTGCCCAGAACCTTAGCTAAGGGTTCAAGAAGCGACGGGGAATAAACGCCCATAACTTGGCGCGTCGGACGAGCGGGATTCGTCAGCGGACCAAGGATATTAAAAACAGTTCGGATTCCCAGTTCTTTCCGAGTCGCAGCGACATACTTCATTGAAGAATGGTACTTCTGCGCAAAGAAAAAACAGAAACCAACTTCATTAAGGAGTTCGACGCACCGTTCGGGTTCAATTGAAATATTGGCTCCTAACGCCTCAAGGCAATCGGCGGCGCCACACTTGGACGAAGCGGCGCGATTACCGTGTTTAGCGACATTAATCCCGCTAGAAGCGACAACGAAAGCCGAGGTTGTGGAAATATTAAAACTGTGCGATCTATCGCCGCCGGTTCCTACAATTTCTAGGACGTCAAGATTATGCTTGACTTCAAGAGCGTGCTCACGCATCGCCTCCGCGCATCCCAGGATTTCGTCGAGAGTTTCAGCGTCGGCGTTCTTCGTCGACAACGCTGCAAGAAACGCCGCGTTTTGCGTCGAAGAAGTCTCGCCGTTCATTATTTCGTTCATCGAAGCGTAAGCTTCTTCGTAGGTAAGATTCCCCTTCTGAACGACTTTAAAAATAGCTTCCCGTATCATTTTTCTTCCTTGCGACCGAGTTCTACAAAGTTGCGAAGAATCGTTCGTCCATTCGGGGTCAAAATCGACTCCGGATGAAATTGAAGTCCGAAAATTGCCCTTGTCTTATGCTGGACAGCCATAATCTCATTTCGGTCGACCGTCGAAGCGACAATCTTCAGACAATCCGCCATCGTTTCGCGATCGGCGGCAAGAGAATGATAACGAGCGACAAAGTCCTCCTCCGGCATGTCTTTGAAAAGAGGACAACTCCTATCAAGTTTGACGAGCGACTGTTTGCCGTGCATGATGCGTTCAGCGTGAATAATCTTCGTTCCAAACGCCGCGCATATCGATTGGTGCCCAAGACAAACGCCTAAGATCGGAAATCGTTCGCCTAAACTCCTGACCACATCTATAGAAACGCCAGCTTCCTCGGGACGACCTGGCCCTGGTGAAATTACGATGTGAGACGGATTAATATCCGCAATCTCAGCAACGGACAACTCGTCGTTACGGATGACTCTCACTTCTGGGTTAAGTTCGCCAATAAGTTGAAAGAGGTTGTAGGAAAAGCTGTCGTAATTGTCAATCAATAAGATCATTGTCAAGCTCCTCCGCCTGCTTCAACGCGTTCACAACAGCCGCCGCTTTATTCAAGCACTCTTGATATTCCTTTTCGGGAACAGAGTCGGCGACAATACCGGCTCCGCTTCTGACAAAAACGTATCCGTTTTTTTTGTAAGCAATCCGAATCGCGATGCAACAATCCATATTGCCCGAAAAATCAACGTATCCGATCGCTCCGCCGTATACTCCGCGTTTATTGTCTTCTAATTCGCCGATTAGCTGACAAGCGCGAATCTTTGGAGCGCCGGAAAGGGTTCCGGCGGGCAAAACGGCGGCGATAGCGTCGAGCGCGTCGCAATCGTCGCGAATTTCACTTCTTACAGTCGAACCGATATGCATGACGTGAGAATATCGTTCAATAGAATGGAGTTTTTCAACCTGAACGGTGCCGAAACGACTAATTTTTCCCAAATCATTACGACCGAGATCAACGAGCATATTATGCTCGGCCAATTCTTTCTCGTCGGCGAGAAGCTCAGCTTCTAGCGCTTTGTCCTCCGCCTCCGTTTTTCCGCGAGGGCGAGTGCCTGCAAGTGGAAAAGTATGAAGAACGCCGTCTTGCAGTTTCACGAGCGTTTCAGGCGACGCGCCAGCCATTTCAATATCGGAACCAGAGAAATAAAACATGTACGGAGAAGGATTTATCGTTCTCAGTATACGATACGTATTTAGCAGAGATCCCTCAAAAGGCGCGCAAAGCCGATTAGAAAGAACGATCTGAAAAATATCGCCTTCGCGAATATATCGTTTCGCTCTCTCGACCATATCGCAAAATTGTTCTTCATTAAATAAAGGAACAACAGGACCGACGACGCGACTCGCGGGCTCCCGTTTCTTTTCGCCAGTCTTGAGAAGTTCGACAAGCCCCTTAAGTTCTAAAACGGCGCGCTTATATTCCGTCTCGACGTTCGCAAGATTAATATTTGCGATTAGTAGAATCTTCTGGGTGAAATTATCAAATGCGATTACCTTGTCAAAAAGCATAAGGTCCGCTTCTTTGAAATCTTCGATGTTCTTGACGTTAACTCGAACGGTTGGCTCGCTATAACCTAGATAATCGTAGGAAAAATAACCAACGAACCCGCCGGTAAAGGGCGGCGCCCCTCGAAATTTAGGGCTACGGTGCTGAGCGAGAATCTGGCGAAGATATGACGAAGGATTAGAGGTTTCAATTCTTACGTCGTTAATGCGGATAGAATCTCCGTCGCAAACAAACTCCATCTTCGGATCGAAACCCAAAAACGTGTATCGTCCCCAATTAGCGCTGTCGGAGATAGATTCTAGCAAATAGCAATGGGTGGAGATGTTTTTGAGTTTACGAAGAACTTCGATCGGCGTATAGGCGTCCGAAAGAATCTGACAACTTACGGGAAGAACGTCGTACTCTCCTGAGGCGGCGTACGTCCTCGCTTCGTCAAGCGTCGGTGAATATTTCATAACGATTCCCCTGTATTTCAGCCTATCGGGGAATCAAAAAAAAATCCCTGACAGACGTCGAAAAAAATCTGTCAAGGACGAATATAAAATCCGCGGTGCCACCTTGATTTGCGGGAACCAGCAGTCTGGACGCGCACTCTCTTTACGTACTTAAATACGCAGAGTTTTGATAACGAAGACTCTACTCCGTCTCACATACTCAGAAGCGGGAAAAATCGCCGCCGCCGTTCTGATCGCCCTCACGAGTCCATTCAGCTCAATATGTTCCGCCGCGATCACACCACCCGCGACTCTCTCGTGAAACAGGGAAAAAGCTTACTACTCTCCCTCAACGGTTTGCATGAATTCTAACGTCCAGTTACACGACGTCAACGGGAAAAATCCCGCGAGTTAAAAAAATTTCATTCGCGAGATTCTTTTGTGTCGCCTAAAAGAATATAAGAACCGTCTTTATCCTTCAAAATCGATTCTCTGGAAACTCCAAGTTCACGCGACAGAATTTCTAAGACGCGTGGACCACAAAAACCGCCTTGACAACGACCGCTCCCAGGACGACAACGGCGCTTAACGCCATCTAAAGTACGGGCGCCAAGCGGACGACGGATAGAATCGACGATTTCGCCTTCAGTAACTTCCTCGCAGCGACAAACCACGCGTCCGTAGCGAGGATCCTTCGCGACAAGCGCAATTCTTTCTTCATCCGAAAGAGAGGAAAAACGAACCTCGGTCCGATTCGGATTAAAATCTGGATTCTCTTTAAGTTCGAGACCGCAATCTGCGAGAAGTTGGACGGCGTACGAGGCTATAGCAGGCGCAGAAGTCAAACCGGGAGACTTAATTCCAGCTAAATTAACCAATCCAGCGACGTCTGGATCGCGTTCAATAATGAAATCCTTCCCGTCAGGCAATGAACGCAAACCGGCAAAATTGCGGATTGCGTCGCCGAAATCCACTTTGTCGCTAAGAAGTCTAGACATACTACGGACGAATTCCAACCCTTGCTTTGTCGTCGAGAAATCCTCTTTGTCCTCGCCGTCCTGCGCGTCAGGACCAACCAAGAGATTGCCGTGAACCGTCGGAGAAATCAAAACGCCCTTGCCCAATTTTGACGGACACATAAAAATCGTTCTATCGACAAGTCCCCCTTGCCGTTTATCGAGAATGTAATACTCTCCCTTACGAGGTTTTACTGTAAAACGCTTTTCGCCAATAAGTTGTTGAACTACGTCAGAATAAATGCCTGCGGCGTTAACGATAAAACGAGCGTCAACTGAGGAACCATTCTTAAAAGTTAGACGAAAATACC
>CAMZHY010000102.1 GCA_947307005.1 uncultured Planctomycetaceae bacterium | reverse complement strand
GATCGCCCTTGCCGAAAATCGACAGTTCCTCGCCGCAATGCGGACACTTAAAAACGGACATATTCTCAACGAGCGCCAGAACAGGCACATTCATCATCTCCGCCATTCTAATCGCCTTCGTCACGATCATCGATACGAGGTCCTGCGGCGTGGCGACAACAACGACTCCCTTGATCGGCAAAGACTGAAAAACGGTAAGCGGAACGTCGCCCGTTCCCGGCGGCATATCGACAAACATGAAATCGACGTCGCTCCATACGACGTCCTTCCAAAACTGCTTGACGGCGCCGGCAATCACCGGTCCTCGCCAGATAACGGGCTGAGAAGGATCCTGCATAAGAAGATTGATCGACGCGAGGGAAATCCCCGTTTTCGTCTGAACCGGCGTTATGCCAAAGGGAGTCCCCGCCATCTGCTCTCCGACCCCAAACGCCTTGGGAATCGACGGTCCCGTGATATCCGCGTCGAGAACCGCCGTTCGATAACCGCGTCGCTGCGACGCGCAGGCTAACAGTGCGGAAACCAAAGACTTGCCAACGCCCCCCTTGCCGCTGACGACGCCGACGACGTTTTCAATCCGACTCATTTCATGCGGAGATTCGAGCAAACTCTCCGGAGATCGCCGAGACGCGCATTTTTCCCCGCATGAACTGCAATTGTGCGAACACTCGCTCATAGTTTGAAATATCCTTTAACGATAAGACGCGTCTAGGTCGCGCGCTGACGCTCCCTAGTCTGAATTTTTCTCTTCGCGATTTTGGATAAATTCTTGTATCGTCGAAACAAGCTTGCGCGCGACGTCGATCTTCTTACCGTAAACTTGGGCGATGCAATCGCCCCGCGTATTGAGAATATCTACGTTCGTATCGACTCCGTTAATTGACGCGGGCCCGTTGACAACGATTAAATCGCAATGTTTGCGCTGAAGTTTCTGAAGAGCCTTAATATGGTGATCCGACGTTTCTAATGCGAACGCGACAAGCCATTGCCAACCGTAAGGGTCGCCCTCTTTACGCTTCATTTCGCCCAACGCCGCCATAATGTCGGGCGTTTCGCATAACGACAGCGAAAGCGCGCCCTTAGAATTGGGAGTTCGCGTGAAGTTTTCCTTGGACATCTTCTCCTGAAAAACAACCGCCGGCTTATAATCGCAAGGAGCCGCCGCGCCAATCGCGCCTACGCATTGGGGAAAGAGTTGCATCGTCGCAACGTGCATTTCTTGCGTCGACGTAACAAAGACAACCTCCGCGTCGCGCGGATATTCAACTTCGACAGGACCGCTCACAACGGCGACTTCATACCCCGCCTCAAGACAAGCCTGCGCTAAAGCCGCGCCCATGCGACCGCTCGAGGCGTTCGTAAGATAACGGACGGGATCGAGATATTCGCGAGTTGGACCTGACGTTATCAATATTTTTGGCATATCGGCGGCGTAACGTTTGCGTTAAGAACGCGCTTGCGACGTCTCTTAAAGCGCGATTGAACCCTCAATATACAGTCTTCCACAAACCCGTCAACCCTTGCTCAAGGGTTGAAAACAACCTCGCGGAAGCTATAATTGGGCGGCGACACGGAGACCAACGCGTCGTCGTTTGTCTTCGCTTCGCTTATTCATGCTCTCATGCGCTAAATTAAGGAGCGCCGCCGTGAGTTTTCGACTTTTATCCAATTCTTTGTCGAATTTCGTCCGCCTTCTCGCGATCCTCTTCTTATCTTCCTTTTTCGCGTTCGCCGACGACGAACCAGTTCCCATCGTTCTTTACGACTCGAACAAGCAAGCGGCGCTCAACGAACAGAATATGCGTCAAGAAGAGGAAAAAGAACAGACGCTCAACGACGACGCGCCTTCAAACGTCGTCTTTTTAGGCGACTTCGACATGTCTGAAACCACTGTCGAAGATGATTTTACTCTTAATGACGACGAATCTGGCGACGCGACGTCCGAATCGTTCCCAATAGACGAGAACCAGCTTGTCGAACCCAAACTTCCAAGTTCTGTCGCCGCTGCCGACGATAAAGTCGACGTCCTTATCGACATTCGTCACGCGCACGACTTTTCCGACTATCCGCTCACAGTCGACGATCGGCTTTATCACCGCCTTTACTCTTTCCACCGAGCGTTTGAAGGGCTCAAAGCGCGCGGAGTCCGCGTCGAAAAGTATGATTCGAAAAATCCGATAACGTCTGAAGTTCTCTGTCGATGCAAAACGCTCTTCATGAATCTCCCTTCGGCCGACAAGGAACCTTTTTTAGTTTCCGAAATTACCGCGATTCGCGATTTTGTTAAGAGCGGCGGGTCTCTCTTCCTTATTACGGATCATACAAACTGCTACTTCCACCAGTCGCGACTTACGCCTCTCCTCCACGAACTGGACGTCGAACCTCAGCATTACGGAGTTTGCGACAAGGATTATTCTCTTGGTTCTTCGGGATTCGGTTGGATTTACATCGATAAATTCGAAGAACATCCCGTTACAAAAGGATTGCGCCAAATAGCTTTTCAGACAGGCGGCGGAGTCGATCCGCGCTTTGCCGTCGCATGGTCCGGTTCAAATTCATGGCGGGACGCGCCGATCATGCCGATTTACGGAGAAGCCGACGTCGCGTTTTTTGGCAATTTCGCCCCTGATCCTAACGAACCGATAGGACCGTCCGGCGTCGTTCTCGCCAAAGAGTTCCAAAAGGGAAAAATCGTCGTCGTCGGCGATCAGAATCTCTTCTCAGCCTTTTTTCTCCATTATCTCGACGTTTATCGACTTTGGAACAACTCCTTCGCTTGGTTGCTTGACCGGCCGGAACTCGCAGACGTCGCCCAGTATGTTCAAAGTCTCAAAGAGAATCGTCTCGTCGTCTGTTGGGAAGAACTTGCGCGAGGCGCCCCTCGGTTCGGCGACCCCGATCCTAAAGGATATTACAACGTCTATACGGCGCTCTGTCGGTATTACAACGTCTTCTGCGTCGCCAACGACGACCCTGAACTAACTCCCGACTTAACAATCATTCTTCACGGTGGAAACAACTATTCGCCCCAGGGGTTCAGTTACGCTTATAAACGTCTTCTCGAGGGTAAGACGCTCGTTGTTATCGATCCCCAAGACGCCGTCCTCGACGACGAAAGTTCTGAACTTGCGATTCTTGTCAAAAAACTCGCCGACGAAGCGGACGTCGACGTCAAGTCATCGTCTGCGAATCATGAAACGACGGGAAAGCGCTTTGTCGAACGCGTCGAGTTGACAAACGGGGGACAAATTGCGCTCGTACGCGGCAGAGACTCCTTTGACAACGGCTCCGTCCCCCAACCTGAAGCGCGTCTTCTTTTCGTCCAAATGGAGAATCTCAAGACGTTGCTTGGCGTAATAGACGCCGCGTTCGAGTTGCAAGAAGAAGACGACGATTCAAGCAAAACGCAAGATATTAAAAAGGAACCGGAGGACTAAAAAACGAAATGTTTTACTCCGCGGACGTCACGGGATATCCGTCGTTCTCCATCTCGTTCCTACTCGCCTCGTCTCCAAACTCGACCGCCTCGTAATGGGGGAAAAGAATCTGTTCGGAGATGAACGGAATGACGTCGATTTCAGGATCATGCGGAGAAACCGATAGGTTTCCGCTAAGTTTGCGCACTTTGCTCTCTGCAACGGTCATAATGATTTCCGTCGCGACGTATTTCAGCATGGGAAAAACGACGCCGACTGCGAGCGCGACCCCGGCGATTAAAGGAACTGCGGCGTCGACACCCCCCTTCGGTCCGGGACCGTCGTGACGACGGGTAACGCCCGCGCCCCTTTCGCTATATTCAACGCTTTTACTTTCAAGCCCGCGAAACATTTTTAACACAACGCGACCAACGTATGCGGGAGGCGCCGTTGCAATAAGAAAAATTTTTGTCGGGAGGCTTAGATCGGATCCGGAAGCGAACTCGGAATCTTCCGCGTCCTCTTCTTCCCAATAGTACTCGTTTCTTTCGATCGCGCTCGGCGCGTGCCCCAGCAGTTCGGCAAGTCGCAAATCCTCTGCGGAAAGAGTCGGACCGTTCTCCTCCTCGTCCACCTCGGCTCCCGCGACGGCGAGATAAACTCCCGGTCTTTGTAAAATGCTCGCGTTCTGACCGAAAATCGCGGCAATTTCTTCGAGCACTTCCTCGCGCGTCAGAGAAGCGCTCCGTTCAGGAGAACCCGTCGCAACTTGAGATTCGCGACCTTCGACCGCAGATTTCCCTTGAAATTCGTCGAAAGAATACGGCTTGGCGCGACGGAAGCGAGGCGTCGGCTTAACGCTGCCGTGAACGTACGTCAGGGGGTTAAGCGTGAACCGTGAAAGCGCTTCCGCCTCGTCGACTGTCTCGTCGAAAGAAAAAGAACTTGTCGCCGCGCTTGGCTCGTTCGGACGCGCCTCTACGGAGAAGTCGAGAAGTTTCTCAAAACCTCCGCCGACTAACGGCGACGCGTCGACTTTCAAAGGAACGACCTTTATCGCCGAGATAGACGTCCGCGAACCTTCAGACTCGACTCGCAACGTTTCGGAATTGAAAACGACGGAAGAAACGACAAACGCGCCCTCGTCGCCCGAAACATCGACCGAGGAGGAAAGACAAGGAATCCCGTCGTCGAAAGAACTTGCGGAGAGTGGAACGCCAAAATCGACGCTCGGAGTCGTTTTATAGGGACGGTAACCGCCGTCAAGGGACCGACGACGCGTCCTTGCAACGCGAGACGACCAGAGAAGTCTGCGACTTCGTTCCTCGTCTGTCAGAACGGAAGCGCGTTTAAAAATCAGCGAAGTCTCTTCTCGACGAGGAACGACAACCCGTTTAGGAATAAAACGAAATCTTTTAGAGTTTGGCTTAGATACGCGTTGAGGTACGTCGCCCTCTTCGGAGATAGACGAATCGTCGTTCGCGTCGCGCTCCGTCTCGGACGGAAACGCGCTAGAATCGGCGCCTTCAAACCTGCGACGCAACGCCTCGTCAAGGGCGCTGTTGACGTCGGCGTGAGAAGAAATATTGACAAGCTCGTTCCGAAGAGTGGAAAGCGCATGAGCAAGCGAGGAATCCGCTCTGACGTTTTCCTCAAACGCCAGCGTTTCTTCCGGACTCAAGCGTCCCAGAACGTAATCTATCAACTTTTCACGATCTAAATCGTTCACTTCTTACCTCGACGCCAATCGGCGCGACTGCGCTTGACCAACGATTATACGCGGCGGGAACTCAGAGGAGTTGGGGCAAGCGTACAAACGGGACGATTAGACGCGGTAAGAACGTCGTTTCGGTTGAATTTACCCTGCGCTGTTCGTCAGCGCGAGGGGGGCGTTTGCAAGGACGTCCAACCTTTCCGCAACGAGGAAATTCCGCGTCATTTCCAGCGCTCTACGGAGTCGCCTCGCGACGGTCGTAGAAGCAAGGTTAAGAACGCGAGCGGCCGCAACGTACGTCATTCCCTCGAAGAACACGATCTCAACGACTTCGCGATACGACGAAGGAAGACGTCGAACCGCGTCGTGAAGGCGCCGTTCAAAATCCTTGCGTTCGGCGATTTCCGCAGGATCCGGCGCGTCTCCCTCGAATTCGTTTGCTCGGGAAGGGGTCTCGGACGAAGAAACTTCGTCGAAAGAGACCTGTTTGATCCGCGCGGAACCTCTGTAAAAAATATTGATCGTCTGGGAATAGGCGATACGGTATATCCAAGGACGAAAGCGGCGAGACGGGTCGAATTGACTAATTTTCTCAATCACCCGCGCAAAGGTCGCTTGGAGCGCTTCCTCGATTTGGCATGGGACGAGCCCGAACTGTTTGGATAAATAGCGGGCGAGAACCAAGCGATATCGACGAACAATCTCCTCAAAACACCTCTCGTTTCCAAACGTTCGATATTCAAAAACGAGTTCTTCGTCGGACCAAGAGTCCAATTCGGAGGAAACGGCGACATAGTCAAACATAGCGTTCATCTTAACCTGTCGACTGGTTTGGCGACCTTTAACCAACGTCAAGCTTCGCTTGCGAAGACTAAAGACCGCGCAGGGAGTATACATGGGAAACGGCGTTCGAATAAAGACCAATTTGGACCTTTTCCCGTTAAAACGGTCAAATTTCTTACCGAACCGCTTTTCGGAGCGACGAGCAATCGGAAACGCGGCCCAAACAACGCGGGAAACAACGCCAGACGCTCCGCCAAAGTAAAGTACGCTTTTAGAAAGAAAATCTTTCAAAAAATTCCCTTGAAAACCGATTTTTCTCTAATGATTTTTAAAATTGATTGGGAATCGCTAACGCTAGAACAGTAAATATTCTACAAACATCCTGTTTTGACAATATAGTTATGAAAATTCAATCGGTTTAGGAAAATATAGTTCCCAGCGCGATTGAGAGTTGGCCTCGGAATTGCTATGGACTCTGATCGCCGTTTTGGCTACTCTGACCCCGGCGCGTTTTGTCCGCCGCAAAAAAGAAACTGTCGGAATGCTTCGATTATGACAAGAGAAAAAAAGGACGTCGTTGGCGGGAAACGCTCGTTGAAGATCGATTGGGCGCGGCTAGTCTCTCGCATTGTCGTCTTAACGGCGATCTGTTCTTGGCTTATCGCAACGACTTCCGGTTGTAACGGCGTTCGGCGCCGATTGACGATCACCTCCGAACCGCCCGGCGCGATTGTCTACCTTAACAACAAAGAGATTGGCAAGACGCCTATCTCGCAAAATTTCCTTTATTCCGGAATCTACAACATCAAATGCTGTAAAGAGGGATACGAGATGAAGGAAACGTATTACAAGGCGGGTTGCCCTTGGTATCATTATCCGGGCGTCGATTTCTTTTCGGAAAATTTTACTCCCGGCGAACTCAGAGACGAGCAGTCCTGTCACATCGTTCTGGAGCAGAAGCGTGAAATTCCGGAAAACGAACTTTACGAAAAAGCTTCGAGACTCCGTGAAGAAGTCCATAACAACTCTATCGATCGCTACGCTGGATCCCAGCCGTCGTCTCCTTGACGGCGCGCGTTTCTAATACCTCCGTCTCCGTCTGATAAGAAAGCGTGGCTTTCTTCATTGACGTTGTTATTCGTTAAAAAAACTTTCTTCGGAAGATTCTTCCCCCCCTTTTCAGAAAATGGGCTGGAGTTAGAATGCTACGCAAACCTTGGACGGGGCGGTTCGTCTATCGCGTATAGGACGCGAGGAGTTTCGCTCTGCTCGACGCGCGGGAACGCCGTCGAAGTCGTTGTTAAACGGCTTTTCAAGACGACAATTCGCTAGGTCGCGACGTTCGACCCGATATAACCAGACCGCTCCTTATTCGTCTGCGTTTCATGGGGAATTTTTCTCCCGCGCGTTTTTGTCGTTCCTCCATTCATGGTTTTGAAACGGCAGACGTCAGTTTCTCATCGTCAATGGAGCGTGTTATTTCCAGTCGTGGAATTTTTGAGGTTTCGTCCGGCGAAATATCCGCGCAGATTGTTACGTTTCAGTTCAGTGTTTAAAGGTTGTCATAATGGAAAAGAAGTGGACGTTGACGCACAAGACTTACGTCGCTAAACCCGGCGAAGTCGAGCAGAAGTGGCATGTTGTCGACGGAACCGATAAGGTTGTTGGTCGTCTTGCTAGCGATATCGCTATGATTCTCATGGGCAAACATCGCCCGACATACACCCCCCACGTCGATACCGGCGACTATGTTATCGTCACGAACGTTGACAAGGTCAAGTTCACGGGTCGTAAATGGGAAAACAAAAAATACACTTGGACCACCGGTTATCCGGGACTCCGTAGCGAAACGGCTGGCGAGCGCCTTGCTCGTCGTCCCGAGCTTATCCTTCGTGAAGCTGTTCGCCGCATGCTTCCCAAAAACAAACTTGGCGTTCAGATGCTGACCAAACTCAAGACCTATACGTCGGACGAGCATCCGCATCAGGCTCAGCAGCCCGAGGCTCTTGAGGCGCCCCAAAAGTGAATCTGCGAACAGTAATAGTTTATTGAAGGGATAAAGAGAATGATTAAACGTGGCAATTACGTCATCGAAGGCAACGGCAAAAACGATAAACTCGGAACCGGTCGTCGTAAGTGCGCCGTCGCGCGAGTTCGCATCCGCGCCGGTCAAGGGCGCATCAGCGTCAACAATCGTGAGTTTGAAGAATTTTTCCGTTCCGTTCAGCTTCGCAATTCGGTCCTCGCGCCGCTGATTGCGACGGAAAAACGCGAATCCGTCGACGTCGTCATCACGGTCTTCGGCGGCGGAACGACGGGACAGGCCGACGCCTGTAAACTTGGCGTCGCCCGCGCCCTGTTGGCGTACGACCCCGAATGTGAAGCGGTTCTCCGCGAAAAGAATCTGCTGACCCGCGACGCTCGCGAAGTCGAACGCAAAAAGTATGGTCGTCGCAAGGCGCGCCGCAGCACGCAGTTCTCCAAGCGTTGATCTTGGCGATCTGTTTTTTCGATCGAAATTTTGTTCAAAACAGGCTCTTCACGACGAAGGGCCTGTTTTTTTCGTTTTCTGCAGGTCTTTTCGCAATTTCTGAAAGACCCTTGTAACAATTCTCAGGATTGATTCCACGAAAAGAGACTTTTTTCATTCCTCTGGCAACTGAATGTTTGAAATCTCAACCAATCTCGTATAAAATCAATGGGAAGTAGATTCGTTCGTCGTGCGGGAAACGTCACGACCGATTCCGAGATTCATGGAGACTCTTCACCGATGCTCAGTCCACGTAAGGAAACCCAAACGTTGCAACGCGGATCCGTAAACGGTTGCGCGTATTCGTTAATTGACAAAAACGGGGTTGATTATTTTAACGGAGTCGCCGTTCCAACAGTCTCAGGAAACACTCGCGCCCAAATTTTTTCCGCGTTCGAAAATCTTCAATCGGCGCTGGAAGAACTTGATTTCGAAGGAATCGTTAAGCTTGACGTCTTCCTCCGCAATATCGGCGACAAGGAACTTGTTCGCGCCGTCATGAATAAGGTTTGGGATGAAAGTTTCACCCCTGCGACAACCTTTGTCGCGCAAACGCCTTGCGACGATTCCTACGACGTCGTTCTCCTTGCCGTCGCCGTTAATTCTTCTAATTCGTCCGTCAACTCGACGCCAATCAGCGTGTACGAATGCGGCGAACACGCCTCCGTCGTAGAATACGACGACGTTTCGATCGGTTTTTTTGGCGGCTTTATCCCCGGCGAACTTCCTATCGGCGCTTATGAACGGTCTTTTGACGCGTTTTCTCGGATGCGCGCGGAAGTTGAGGGAAACGGTTTCCTTTTCCCACAAGTCTTCCGCACTTGGCTTTACCAAGGACATATTGTTCTAGAAGAGGGAGAAACGCAACGTTACAAGGAGCTTAATCGAGCTCGTTCCGACTTCTTTTACGGAACGCGCTTCCTCGAGGAACGACTTCCCAAGGGAATTGATCTTGGCGCAATTTATCCCGCAAGCACAGGAATTGGCGCGGACGACGTCGACGTCGCCATGTCCTGTCTTGCGCTCAAAACCGAACGCGACGACGTTGTTTTCGCGCCCCTTGAAAACCCGAATCAAACGCCCGCGTTCGACTACTCGGATTTTTACAGTCCTAAGAGTCCGAAATTCTCGCGCGCGATGGCGCTGAGTTTCAACGGTCGCGCAACCGT
>CAMZHY010000101.1 GCA_947307005.1 uncultured Planctomycetaceae bacterium | reverse complement strand
ATTGCTGTGAGCGACAAGAACGCCCACGCGGCGATCGACAACGGGGGACGCTTCTCGTAGGCGCGAGCCGCTTTCGAATCCTCCGCTTCGGCGGGCGCCTCGTTCGAGACGACGCGCGCGACGACGACGGTGCAATTGTCGGGACCGCCGCGAAGATTCGCAAGGTTGACGAGCGCCTCCGTCGCATTTTCCGGGGAAAAGAGTTCGAGAATCTGCCCGATTTCCGCGTCTTCGACGCGTCCGGAAAGCCCGTCGCTGCACATGAGGAACGTGTCGCCGGGACGGGTTTCAAAGGGTCCCTCGACGTCGACCGTAAGGTTCTCGGTCGGACCGAGGGAACGCGTGATGATGTTTTTGGGAATATTGTCGAGTTGACGATAGCTCGAGTGCGACTGCGGATAATATTTGACCTCCCACACGAGACTGTGATCGAAGGTCATCTGCTCGACAACGTGGTCGCGGAGACGGTAAACGCGAGAATCGCCAACGTGCCCGATATATCCGACGCCGGGAGTAAGCGCGAGCATGTCGCACGTCGTGCCCATGTCGCGGAAAGAAGGATCGGACTCGCCGCGTTTGCGAATGATCTCGTGCGCTTCCAAGAGCGCGTTGCGGATCGCTTCCGTCGGGGGCGTCGTCGTATGTTTAAGATACGACTGCGGCGCCTCGGTCGCGGCGAGTTTGCTCGCCAGTTCGCCCGCCTTGTGCGCGCCCATTCCGTCGGCGACGACGAAAACGTGACCTCGAGAACGCCATACGCGCGGCGACGGCGCAGGGTGCGTGGAAAACGAATCCTGATTGTTGCGACGCTTCATTCCAACGTCTGAACGCGCGGAGTAGACGAGCGACTTGCTCCACCAAGCATCTGCATTTTCAGTCTTGTTAGCGTCCATGGTTCGGTTTTAACTTAGGTCAGACGGAGAGGTAAAACGAAGCGGATTCGGCAATTTGGTCGTAAAAGCGCGCGAAGCACCAGACGTCCGCGGTAAGGAGCGCGACTCCGATCGTCGCAAAGAGAAGCCAAAGACGACGGGGCGGCGGCGGGGCGGCGGCGAGTCCGGCGTCGAGCGCGTCGCGAAGACGCTTCCAGCCGGAAACAGACGTCTCGCGTCCTATCGAAACGATCGACGTCACGCGCCCTAGCGGCGAATCGTCAAGGTAGAATTGAACGCCCAGTCCCGGCATGTTCATCGCGTCGCCGCTCCAGCGAGCGTCGACGTCGAGTTCGATCGCGACGCGTGAAATCGTTTTCCGCAGCGTGTCCAGCGTCGTGTTATAGACGACAAATCGCGGTCGCAGTCTCGCAAGACACGCGGTCAAAACGAGGACGAAAAAAAGCGCGACGAGTATCCACGCGCTCGCGCCCCACGCAATCCACGCGCTAAGATCGGGCAGAATCTGCAACGGACCGATGAAAAGCGCGCCAACCGTCGCCAATGCGAGAGCGAGACCGTCGCGGCGACCGGTCACAAGGGTCGGACGCCGACGTCCATGCAGCCACGCTAACGCCGTTAAATAAAGCGCGAAAGGAAGACTGGCTACGACAAAATAAAACGGCGTCATGACCTTAGGAAGGTGTGAACTCTGCACGGCGTCCCGCGACGTTACGCGTTGACGTCGCCCCGCGGCGACGCAAAAAGACCGTCGTCTTCACGCGCTAAAAACAAACCGGTCCTATTATAAGTAAAATCTAACTTCTTGTCAGTAGAAACACGCCTCTATTGGAACATTTTTCTTCAAGAAATTGACCGTATCATGAGGAAAGGCAAACGCGTTCCTTTGCGGAGCGCGTTTGCCTAGACGTCATGAAAGACCTTTTAGACACTAAGGGTCATTCCGGGGTTGTTTCCGCCTCAAAAATTTCTTCGACCGCTTCCTCGACTTCGGACTCCTGGGCTTGAGGCTCGGAAGTCGTCTGTTGGGCGGCGGGCTTCGGCGGGAAGATTTTCTGGATTACATTCTTCTGAATCGAGATATAGGAGCCAAAGCACGCGAAAACAAGCGCCGCGAAGAGGATTACGTTGAAAATAGCGCGTTTCGCGCCCTTGCCTACCGCGTCGCCAATGTAGCTTCGTTTGTTGTTCAGGTAGAAGAAGATCACGTACGCGATCGGCAGCATCGTGAAGCAGACCGCCGACGCGACGACCGGGAACCACATCGGAAGGTTAATGACGACGCCGAGAACGCCGATGCACGGCGTGAGCGCAAAGAGACGGAATCGTTTCTGCGTCATCTCGCCGCCAAGCATCTCGCAAAGCGTGAATCCGCACGCGACCATGTGCGTCGAAACCGCGCCGCCGCACATGCCCATAAGACCGAGACAGAAAATGAAGCGCCCGCCGGGAATCCCTTCAAACGCCGCCGCCGCGCCAAGAGGCGTGAGTCCCGTCTGCACCGCGTCCGCGCCTGTATACACGTTCGTAACCGTCATCGCTACGATAATCAGCGACGTCACGAGCGAGAAAGGCAGGAACATCGTCATGCCAAGATCCCAACGCGCAAGTTTGCGGTGTTCCGGCCCCCATCCTTTCGCGAGAAGCGAGTACGGATACAGAAACGTCATGTTGATTCCAACCGCCGCGCCCAGCATTCCGAGAACTTGAAGAATTGTCGCCGTCTCGACCTTGCCCGTAACCGGATCCTTCGGAAGTCCATAGTATCCGCAGAACCCCTTGCCGAGCTCAAGCCAGTCGATTCGACTAAAGTTCATGACGCAAACAAGAAGGAAGAAAACAATCACAAGCGCGATCATAAAGCGCAGGAAGCGTTCGTACATCTTCACGCCCTTCGCGCCCTTCCCGTAGTTGAAGACCATGAAGATATTCATCGCCAGAATTGCGCCGCCGACGAGGAAACTCACCAGATATCCGAGCGTCGTGACGTCCGTGTTCACCTTGAAACCAAGCGGTTCAAGCGCGAGGGCGAGTCCATTAATCCACGCCGGAACGTTTCCGCCGTTCGCAATCTGCAAGCCGCAGGCCGACGCAAGGTCGCGTCCCGCGCCCGCAAGGAGCGTGTACTGCGGAAAATGCCAGATTACCGACGCTAAAACGGTTCCAAGCGCCCAGAGAACGACGAGCGGCTTCCAGACCTGCTTGCCAAAGGATTCGTAAGGACGTTCCCCGCGTGTTAAAACGACGTTCGAGAGCGCCGCGAGCATCATGACGCCAAAGAACATCGCCAGCGGCTGAACCCAAAGGAGCTTATATCCGAAGGACGCGCCCGCAAGGACCGACGCCGTCGCGCTTCCCGCTCCGAGCGTCATCGCGCTCTGGAGCAATCCAGGTCCGGTGCGTTTGACGTAGCCCCACGAACGTTTGCCAAGGGGCGCGCTTTCCAAGGCTTGAAGCTCGGCCTTCTCGGCGGCGAGTTTTTCGGGATCCCATTTCGGGCTCATCGGCAGCCCCGCGTTAGTTTGCGGCGCGGCGGACTCTTTCGTTTCCGACGACATGACAGGTCTTTCCATTTTATAGAGCTGTTGATTACGTGGACAGAGCGTCGCTAAACGCGAGCCCTAAAACGCTACGAAGTCGATTATAAACGCCGCGGCGCTCCGTTTCAAGTAAAAACAACGTTTGAAAGAAAATATGGTCGCGGCGACGCGACGATTAATCGAAATCCTTCTTGGAGCGATCTTTCTTTTTCGCCGAAAGACGTTTTTTGGCCTCGAGCCGTCGTTCAATGGAGCCGGGCGTAGGCTTGGTGGGGATTCGTTTCTTCGGACGCTTCGACGCGGCGAGAATCGCAGCGCAAAGTTTGTTAAAACACGCCTGGCGATTCTTCGGCGCGTCGCGAAACTCTTGATTGGAGATCACAACCTCGTTCTTTTCGGTCACGTAGGAAGGATAGAGCTTGCGGAACCGTTCGACAACGTCGGGCGCAAGGCGACCGCCGACGAGATTCCAGCGAATTTGCGCCTTTGACGACGTTTTGTTCACGTTCTGACCGCCCGGTCCGGAACTGCGGGCGTACGAAACCTTAATCTCCGAGAGCGGAATCGAAACGACGCCGGGAACGTCGAGCGTCGGAGTCGCGGGATCGGGCGGCGGAAGCGTGGGCGTGAAGGGTTCGGACTCGGCGGTTTCCCGCTTCGCGCGCGCGACGGGGCGCGACGGGCGCGTCCTTTTGGGCGCTTCGAAGGGCGCGTCGATGGACTCGGGGAGGTCTTGTTCTTTTTTCATCGCGTTCATTCGGGTAAAATTCGGTCTTGCGTCTTACTGGAAATTAGCTGATAATCGCGCGAGTCGCGTCGTCTTCGTACGCGCGACAATATTTTACGAGAAAACGCGCGCGTCGCAAGAGCGACGTCGCTCGACCGCACAAGCGACTAACTACTTTCAGGAGATTTTCGATATGGCCAAAGAACGCGCCAACGCTCCCGCTCCCGCGCCGGCGGAGCAACCGACGGCAGTCCGTCCCCAACTTCAGGTCGACGATAAGAACGTCGTCGCCATATACGCCAACTTCTGCCGCGTCACGGGGACGCCGGAAGAGCTCATCGTCGATTTTGGACTCAACCCGCAGCCGATGGGCGTTCCGACCGAGCCGATTCCGGTCAGCCAGCGCATCGTCGTCAACTTCTACACCGCCAAGCGTCTTTATCACGCGCTCGGCATGACGCTTCAGCGTCACGAAGCGGCTTTTGGACCGCTGGAAGTTGACGTCAACAAGCGAGCCTTGCATAATAACGCGAGATGACCGACGCGGGAACGCGTTCGACGTTCCCCTCGGGACGCGCCGCGCGCGCCGTCCAACCAGTTTCGTCCGCCCCCAAGTCGACGCGTCCCTAAGGACGGCGCGTTGATCGCGGGGGCGGTTGTTCCTTAAAATCGGGAAATATTAACGATGATCGTCCAGCCCCTTTTCAGCGGAAGCTCCGGCAACGCGACCTACGTCGAACACGGTTCGACCCGGATTCTCGTTGATTGCGGCGGCTCCGGAAAACAGATTGAAAACGCGCTCCGGGCGATCGGCGTCGACGCGCGACAACTTACCGCGATCGTCGTCACGCACGCGCACGACGATCATATTCGCGGCGTCGGAGTCCTCTCGCGACGCTTCGATCTGCCCGTCTACGCGAGTATCGGCGCGTGGGACGAGATGACGCGACGCAACAAGATCGGTTCCGTCAAGACGAAGAACATTCGCGTCTTCCAGAGTGAAAAATCGACCGAAGAACTCGACCTCGGCGACCTCTCGGCGAAATATTTCCCCACCCCGCACGACGCCGACGATTCGGTCGGCTACGTCTTTTCCGACGGCAGGGCGACTTTCGGATTCGCGACCGACGTCGGATGCGTCACGGCGAGGCTCCGAGACGCGCTCCTCGGCGTCGACGCCGCGCTCCTCGAGGCCAATTACGACGAGAAAATGCTCTGGGGCGGTCCTTATCCCGAAGACCTCAAAGCGAGAATCGCGAGCAAAACTGGACATTTGTGCAACGTGGACGCGGGCAAGTTTGCCGTTGAACTCGTTAAGAACGGCGCGAAAACGCTGATTCTCGGACACCTCAGCGAACACAACAACACGCCGATGATCGCTTTATGCACGGCGTCGGACGTCCTTGTCGACGACGGAATACGTCCTCAGGAGGATTGCGTCGTCGAAGTGGCGAGACGTTACGAGCCAAGCTGTCGTTTGGAACTTTAACGGGGAAAATACAGCCGATGTTTCTCGATTTTATTTACCCCGTCTTTATTTTTTGCGCCGGGATTCTATCGCTCCCGTACATCCTCTACATGTCGATCCGCCGCAAAAAATACCGACGCGGATGGAAACAGAAACTCTTCGGAGCCGTTCCAGAACTTCCTCCCGTTTCCCAGGGCAAGAAAAGACTGTGGCTTCACGGAGTGAGCGTCGGGGAGGTCAATCTTCTTAAACCGATCGTTCAGGAACTCGAACGAACGCGTCCCGACTGGGAGTACGTCGTGTCGGCGACGTCGGAAACGGGCTTCGAACTTGCGAAAAAACTCTTCGGCGATCGCGCGCCCGTCTTCTACTGTCCGCTCGATTTCAAGCCCGTCGTCGACCGCGCCGTTCGGCGACTCAAACCCGACCTGCTCGTTCTCGTCGAGTTGGAACTCTGGCCGGGGCTCGTCAGGGCGTCGCGCGACGCGGGGGTTCGCGTCGCAATTATCAACGGGCGAATCAGCGACCGTTCTTTCAAACGGTATCGACTCGTCAAGCGCGCGCTGGCGCCGACGTTTCGCAGAATCGATCTCGTCGCCGCGCAAGACGACGTCGCCGCCGGGTATTTCAAAGCGCTCTCACCCTGTCCGGAACGCGTGTCGACCGTCGGTTCCGTTAAATTCGACGGCGTTCAGACAAACCGCGATAATCCGGAAACGAAACGACTGGGAAAGCTCGTCGGAATTGAACCCGACGACGTCGTCTTCATCGCCGGAAGTACGCAAGACCCGGAGGAAGCGGCGGCGCTTGAGACCTATCGGCGCCTCTACCGCGACTTCCCGAAATTGAAGTTAATTCTCGTCCCGCGTCATCGCGAGCGGTTTGGGGAGGTCGCGCGTCTTCTCGACGAATCGGAATTCGCGTGGACGCGGCGGTCGACTGTCGCGGGAGAAGCCCTTCCCACGCCCTCGAACGACGTCGCGCCGGAAGCCGACCCGCGCCGGATCGTTCTTGTCGACGCGATCGGCGAACTCGGCGCATGGTGGGGACTCGCGTCGATCGCGTTCGTCGGCGGCAGTTGGGGGACGCGCGGCGGTCAGAATATGCTCGAACCGTCCGGCTACGGGGCGGCGGTCTCCTTCGGACCAAACACGCGCAATTTCCGAACGATCGTCGAGTCGCTCCTCCGCGAAAAGGGCGCGATCGTCGTCGCAAACGTCGACGAAATGGAGGCGTTTGTGCGGAAATGCCTCGTCGAACCGGAATATCGAAATGAGCTCGGCGCCGCCGCTCGAGCGCTTACGCTCCGAAACGCGGGCGCCGCCGCCAGAACCGTCGCGGAACTCGACAAACTTTTCGAATCGAGATAGTCCGCGACTTTCGCCGCTTTCGACAAGTATCTTAAAACCAGTTTCAATATTCCTTTTTCTCCAACGCGATAGCGCAAAACCGTTTGTTGAAACAGAGGTCGCCGTCAACGAGCGGCGACCTAGAGTTTTCGCCTGTTCGCCGCTATGAATTAGTCCGCGCCGTAAGGCGAATATCGTCAGCCGCGACGTCGCGGCACATTTGTCAGAAACGTCAAATCTTATATTAAAAGGCGCAAAATAGGCCGAATTCGTTAAAAATTCCTTTACGGCAGTCTGAATAAGGTTTAAACTGTACGATAGAGTTTATGAATGTCCCGAAATATCAGGACAGGCAATTTAGAATAATCAGTAAAACTATTACGCGTCGTCCTGAACGCCCCTCCGCCGACCGTCGCGTCGCTTCGGTCGGGAAATGGGGCGTAATCAACAAACGCGGAACGACCGCCGGCGCGGCGCCCGCGCGTAGGATTGAGGTTTGCAACTATGACCCGTTTTGAGAAAGAAAGAAAACAGAGACCGCTCCGTCCGCTCGCGCGCTCTCTCAACGTCTCTCTGGCTCTGTGCCTCTTCGGCGCGACTTCCGCGATAGCGGTCGCGGCGTTGCAATCTCCCGATCCGCCCGCGGCGGAAGCGGCGCCCGCGACTGAAGCCGCGCCCGCCGCGACGCCCCCTGCGGAGCCGACGGACGAAGAAAAAAAAGCGGCGCTTGCTAAAATCGGCGTCAATAATACGGGTCAGATTCCGAACCCTGCCGAGGACCCGGCGGCCGCCGCAAAAATGGTCGTCGATCTCAACAACGCGCTCGCCAACCCCGATCCTCCGGAGCAGCCGAAATCGGAGGCGGTTCAAATTGTCAGTTACGACCCGCAGCGTAGCTATTCGCGACTGCTTTATCCGAGCGTCGCGACGCGCGTCGGTATTTCCGAGGCGCAATCTCAGCGCATTAACGAGTTGATGACGGAACGCGCGCAAAAACTCGCCGCCGCGCCCAAAGAACAGTGGAATCAAATCACCGAAGAGTCGGAAAAAGCGCTCAAGGCCGTCCTCACGCCGGAACAGGACGAACGCTTCCAGCGCGGCATTACGCAAAAAACGATCATTTTGCGATTCAGCAAAGAACGCTGGGCGGACGTTCTGAACTGGTTCGCGTCGGAATGCGGACTTCAACTTGTCATGTCGGCGCCGCCTCAGGGCACTTTCACCTACAGCGACAAGACCGCGTATTCTCCCAAGGACGCGCTCGATATTCTTAACGGCTATCTCAATTTCAAGGGGTACACGCTCATCCGCAACAACGCGATGTTGATCCTGCACGACTTCAAAACGGGATCGATTCCGCTCCAGTATCTCCCGAAGATCACGCCGGAAGATTTGCCGAACCAGAGCCGGTTCGACTACGTCGCGCTGACGATTCCTCTCGAGCAGCGCAATCTGAACGCGGTGCGAGAGACGATTCTGCCCTTCCAAGGACCGAACTGCACGGTCAAGGTTCAGGCGGGCAACTCGCTTATGGTCGTCGACACGGTCAACGCGCTGCGCGAAATCTACTCGGCCGCCATGTCCGTCTACAACCCCGATCCTCCCCGCGATCGGCCGATTCGCGGCGACGGTCCTCGCCCCGCGCCTGAAACGCCCGAATGGCGCGCCTATGAACTCGACGGTCTCGCGTACAACGTGCTGCGCGAACAGCTCGAAGTCTTCGCGCCCGACGCCAAGCCGCTGTACAACCCGGAGTCGAACGTCGTCAACTATCTCTGCGTTCCAAGTCTTCACAGCGTCATCGCGGGGCTTGTTGAAAAGCTCAAGGAGGGCGCCGACCCGGCGAAAGCGCTGATCGTTAAGGTCTATTCGCTCGACAAGATCACCGTTTTCTCGCCGTCCGATCTCTGGGCGATGTCGCGTCGACTTGGCGGTCAAGGGGGCGGAGGAATGATGGGCGCCTTCGGCAACGCCGGCGCGACGGAACTCTACGAGCAAATCACCGAGTCGCTAGGGACGATCACGCCCGACGCCGACGTTCGACTCAACGCCAACTCGCGCAAGCTCTTCGTCATCGCAAACGCCGCGGACCATGAGAAGATCGCCGCGACGCTGCAGAGCCTTGAAACAAAAGTCGAGCCGACGGAAGAGCCCGTCGTGAAGATTTACCGTCTCAAGAACACGTCGCAGCGATCCGGTCCCGGAGCGTACACGTCCGTTTACACGTTGCTGCGGGTCGTCGCGCCGCTGGCGCAACCGCTCCCGACCGGCGACGGTTCGCTCATGATCGTCGCAACCGCGGAGGAACATGAAAAAATCGCCAAAGCGCTTGAAGAGTACGAAGCGAGCGCCGAGGATCCGGACCGAGAGTTCGTCCTCAAAGCGTACGTCATGACCGCGCGCCAGGTCGCGAGATTCAGCCAGATTTACGCGCAAATCGCGTCGACCCCCGAAATGCGCGGCGCCGTAAGACTTCCCGACCCGGTTATCCCGACTCGTTTCGCCATCTGGGGCACGCCTGAACAGCAGAAACAAGTCGCGCGTATCGTCGACGAGATCGTCAACGCCGACGCATACGTTAATCAGTTGCAACCTCAGGGATTGCCGGAACCTCAAGAACCCGCGCCCGCGCCGACTGAGCCCGCTCCGGCTCCCGCCGAACCCGCGCCCGCGCCGACTGAGTCCGCTCCGGCTCCCGCCGA
>CAMZHY010000100.1 GCA_947307005.1 uncultured Planctomycetaceae bacterium | reverse complement strand
GATAAGGAACGTGTTCGCCGAGGAGCCGGGTCTCAGAATAGTCGCGGAGTTTCCCGAGTCCAAGCTCCGTCGCGCCGACCGCCAGGATGCCGCGGAGCGCGTAGAGCGTCGAACGATCCCAGAAGGTTTTGCTCCCCTCTTCGGTCAGGAGTCCGTCCTTCGTCCAGAGCCGATCGGAGAAAAGCGCGGCGATCGTCGCGTCTTTTCGCTCGTCGATTCCCGCGATAAAGGGGACGCAAATCCACGAGCGAAGCTTTTCGCAGCCTTTGAAATACCGGTATGTTTCGAAACCACGAACGTTCGCGCCAAAGTATCGGTCGATATTCTTGCGCAGCGTCGCCGCCTCCGCGCCGTATTCGTCGAGTTGCGCGGAATCGATATTGAGTTCCTTTCCGAGATACTGAGCGCTTAGGAGCGCGTCGTAATAGAGGCACGACGTGCAGAGGTTCGCGTCGCCGGCGGGAAAACGGCGTTCGAGTTCGTCGCAGTCGGACTGAACAACCCCTTCCGCGTTGAGTTTGCGTTTGCAATATTCGAGGCACCATGCGACGAGAGGCCAAAGCTTCATCGCTTCCTCTCTACTGGATCGAACGAGCGCGTAACGCGCCGCGCCATAGGCGATCATCGCCGCGTCGCCGCGGTCCCCGGCGCCGTTCCAAATATCGATTCCTTCCGCGATGATCGACGACGGGATCGGTTTGTACTCGTCGTTCATGAACCGCGCGAAATGCATATACGAGTTCAGCGCGCTTTCGCTTCCTTTCGGATACTCCATGAAAGGAAAGAACGGATTCGCGTACTCGGCTTGGTCGTTCGCCCAAATCGCCGCATAGTAGGATTCGCCGCCGGGACCGTGCATCAGCCCGCCCGCCGTTCGAAAGATGCTTTCGCACGCGCGAATTTTGGCGAAGGTAAAGACGGCGTTCAAGACCGGCTCCGGCGTCTCCAACACGAGCTGATTCCGCATCGTCCTAACAAATTCGTAGCGCGCCTCCTCTTCCGCGTCGAAATCAAGGGTCAGTTCGGATTCGCCCTTCCCTTCGCTATATCCTTGAACGGCATAGTCGTATTTCACGCTTTGTCCCTTCTTGATCGTCGTTGTTCCGGCGTTTGAGAGGGTCTCGACAAGAGTATAGGCGCCGTTGACGCCCTTGGCGGGATCGGTCGTCGTCACGTTGCGGTATTCGGGCATATTGAGTTCAACGTCGGAGCCGGAAACGTTCGTAAAGGTCAGACGCTCAATGACGCAGGGTTTCGTCGTCGAGGGGAAAATCTCGCGCGTGACCTCGACGACGCGACAGTCGCCGACGTCAAAAGAACTCCGAACCCTCAAAAAGCCGTTGAGGGAAATCCATTCGACTTTTTCGCCTGTCAGCGACTTGCCGTCGACGGACGCGCGCGACGGAAGATCGACGTCGAAGCGGCGCGTGAGGCTCGCGTGCGTGTTGTTCGGAATCGTCCGCAACATCGGCCAAACGACCGAACGACTGAGTTTGAACGCGCCCTTCTCGTCGACCCCGTAGCGCAGCACGGTCGAGACCTGTTCGCCGCTCGCTTCGATATGGTCTTCATGCGGCAGGGACGAATCGGCGACGATCCATTCAATCGAGCCGTCGGGCTGAAGCGTCCAACGCGTCTTGTCGTCTTGGTTTTGAACTTGGGCAAACGCCGCCGTCAGGCAAAAAAACGCGGCGACTAGAAAAGCCGAGACCTTTAGAAAAGCTTTCATAGATTTACGCTCCGTTATCGTCCGTCGTCGACAACGCGACTCTTTCATTCTTTGTCAGGCGCCTCTCGCGCCCTGCCGCAAGCATACGGAAACGGAAGCGCCATGTCAATCTCGCATGCCGCGCGCGCCGTCTTTTCGCTTCCAGACGCGCCGAATCCCGCGTATTCCAACGCTCGTTCTAGGATTGAAGGGACGCGATAAACTTTCGGGGCCGCTTCTTGTCGCGACAGAGTCTTTGATTTATCGTCAAATACCTCAAAACCCAACCTTTTCGATACTCGTCGCTTGTTCTAAACGGCGATTGGTCGGACGTTTTCATCGTTTCTTAAAGACCCGACGACGGTCGTGTTTTCTTCACGCAACAGAATAATCGATACAGGCGTTCCCAAGAGACGCGACGTCGGATTTGTTTATGATATCGGACCCTTTTTCGTTTCAGGCGGACGATACTTTGCCGAAAAACTAACCAAGGGGCGGAATGCGCGCTCTTTTTCAAGCGCGCGCAGGTCTGCGAGCGGACGATTGGTCGTTCCGCGCCTTCGCGAATTCGACGCTCGTCGGCGGCGATTGGCGCGCGTCGGAACGACAAAAAAAGCGAACGTTCGTCCGAACGTTGATTTCGCAACGACGAATCGCGGCGTCGCCGCCGTTCGTCAATTCGGATATTCTCTCCTTTGGAGAAATATTTTGCGAAATCAGCGGTTCAGAGGGCGTTTTTTTGCGTAATACTTAACGTCTGACCGAAGGAGACTTCGCCTCCGAGAACGCGTCTTCCTCGAATTCCCGCATACGGATTGCGCAGGAAATTCGAAGCATGGAAGGCGCGCCTTTGACGTCGATTTGCGGAGCGTTCCAGCAAACGCGCCAAGTTCTTTTCTTGGCGGCTGGACGAGCTTTCGCGAGCGCGACGCGCAATGCAAAAGTACAGAGAAGGAGCAGTTACTATGCTTGTTTTGTCAAGATACAAGGATCAAAGTATCTACATTGGAGACGATATCGTCGTAACGATTGTCGACGTTCGCGGCGACCGTATTCGTCTCGGGGTCGAGGCTCCGCCGGACGTTCCCGTCCATCGTCAAGAGATCTACGAAGAAATCAACAAGCGCAAAAAAGAGCCCGTCGAGATTCCTGAAGTTCGAGCGAAAGGGAGCGGGCGCTCTGATATCGACCGGAACGGTTTTACGGAAGAACTTCGTCTCGTTCGCGAATGTTACGCGAACACGACCGCCGTCGTCTTTGGCGCTTGGGTTAGCGACGCCTCCGCTCAGCGTCTCGAAAAGACTCTTAATTTCAGAATGGAATGGCTCGAGATCGGGTATTCGAACGAGCAGTTGCGCGCGTACCTCGATCGTCCCGACGTCAGGCTTTTTATCGTCCAAGAGCCGTTTTGTTCGGCCTCGGCGCGTTTCGAAGACGAGATTCGCGCGGCGGGTAAGGAGGTCGTTTCTTACGACCATACGATTTTGACCGCGGAAAAGCTCGCCAAGTCGATTTATTCCCAAGTCGTCAAACCAAAGATCGACGCGGTAAGAACGCGCGTTCCGGTTTGCGCGGACGCGCCGCTTCGGAGTCGTCGTCTTCCCGCCGCTAAACGGGAAGCGTTTTCCGACGATTTAGCCGAAGACGGCGACTTCGCCGACTTGGGGATCAATCTAAGCGGGGACGGCGTCGCCGTGAATTGAACTTGGCGACAAAAACGTTATAATGGCGCAAGACGCCGCTCGCAAGCGGCAAGGCGCCGGTTGAAGATTGGAGAAACGCGGCGCTAAAGGCGTCGCGTTTTTTTATGCGTTTCCAGAGTTCCGCCGTTAGAACGCGCAGAGTTCTCGTCATGGATCAACTATCAAAAACCTCCCTCAACTATTACCTTTCGGAGTACCTGGCGGATCTCAAACGCGCGGGAGTCCAAGAGATATGGCGCGGCGACGGCGTTAAAAAAGCAGGTCCCGCCCCGGCGCCGCAACGTCGTTCCGTTCCCGTTTCAAGACGGGAGTCCGCCCAAGCGCCCGTCGCTACGGCGCCAAATCCGCCGGCGTCTTCCCCCGTCTCGGCGCAGACCAGCGCGACGGCGAAACAAGACGGCGACGAGCGCGTCGTCCGTCTGCAAACGATCGCTGCGGAGGTCGCGAAGTGCGAGCGATGTCCGGAGCTTGTCGCGAATCGAACGCAAACGGTCTTCGGCGTCGGCAATCCTTATTCGGAACTTGTTTTCATCGGGGAAGGACCGGGCGCGGAAGAAGATCTTCGGGGCGAGCCTTTCGTCGGACGCAGCGGAAAACTGCTGACGGATATGATCGAAAAGGGAATGGGCTTGTCGCGTTCCGACGTTTTTATCTGCAACGTCGTCCGATGCCGTCCGCCGGGGAACCGCAATCCGGCGGAATCCGAGGCGCGCGCGTGCCGCCCGTTCCTCGACGCGACGCTCGACGTCGTGCGGCCGAAATTCATCTGCTGTCTCGGTTCCGTCGCCGCGACGAATCTCCTCGCCGTCAACGAAACGATGGGGCGTCTTCGCGGAAACGTCTACGAATACAAAGGGGCGCAGGTCGTCTGCACGTATCATCCGGCGTATCTTCTGCGCAATCCCGCGGCGAAAAAAGACGCGTGGCAAGACCTTCAGCTTCTCATGAAGCTCATGGGGCTCGAAATTCCTTCGCAACGAAAGTCGCGATAACCCGATCGCGAGGCAAAAAGCAAAAGTCTCGCTTCGCCCCCTTTTCAGATCAAATTGGGTCGATATAATGAGGGGGACTGTTCAAATGGAACGGTATGACGTCGTCTGCGACGTCGCAAAGAAACGCCGGTCGTCGGCGACGCGGATTTTAAAAGACGGTTCGCGCGACGGCGCGCTCAAGCGCTGGGACTTTCCCGACGACGTTTCGTTTGGGAAAGGAAGAACGCGGAATTTGTCGTTATCATAGGAGAATTTAAGATGGCCAAACCGGGTAGAGTCGTCAAGAAGGCGAACCACGGCAAGCGTCCGGCGAACGCTAAAGCGCGTCGCGCGAAGCGCCGAATCGTCAAGACCTGATTTAACGTTTGCGACCGAAGCGTCGCGCGTTGATCTTATGACGGCGCGATCTGGCGTTGAAACAACGTCGGAGTCGCGCCTTTTTTGTTTCGCTCGCCTCGACGCGGCGTCGGAGAGTGGAGGAGCCAATGATTGAAAAAAAGTTGATCGTCGATCCGTCGTTGTATGATGAGAACGCCCCCATCGCAACGATCGAAGAGATTCGAAAATATAACCGCCAACGCTTCGAAATGGAGCAGCTCACCGGAATTCTCTACGACAACTTCGAAGAAAAGAAGTGCGTCGGCTACAAAGACATGACGGATCATGAATTCTGGGTTCGCGGGCACATGCCCAGCTTTCCGCTGACGCCCGGCGTCGTGCTTTGCGAAGTCGCCGCGCAAATGGCGAGTTATTTCATGACGAAGCACAACATGTTCGACAACGCGGTCATGGGATTCGCCGGCCTCGACGAAGTGAAATTCCGGGGCATGGTTCGTCCGGGAGATCGCGTGATTGTCCAGTCCGAGATGCTCAAGTGGCGTAAAATCTTAATAACGGCGCGATTTATGTGTCTTGTCCGAGGCGCCGTCGTCTGCGAAGGAGTTCTCAAAGGCGTTCCGTTGCCGATCGAAGGCTGACCGTCGCCCTTTTGGACGTTTGCATCAGGAAAGGAACTCAACATGCCGCGCCGCTCGCTGTCGAAACTTCAAGGAAACCTCGATCTTTCGCGCTATTTCCTGCCGATGGAGCTCGATTATCACGACGGAATCGACGACCCGGAAGCCGCCGCGCTCGCTCAACCGGGAGACGGCGCCGACAAGGTCGCGCGAGTTCCTTACGCGTCCCTTTCGGGCCTGACGTTTGAAGAGCTTTCCGAACGACTTTTCGGACGCGTCGCGCCGCTGGAATTGGAAATCGGGTCCGGAAAAGGGCTTTTCATCAGCTCGACGGCGGACGCGCGACGCGATCGCAACTATTTGGGCGTTGAAATCGCGTATCGTTATGCGCTCATGTCGGCGTCGAAACTCGCGAAGCGCGGCGCGACAAACGGCGTCATGTTATGCGCCGACGCCGCGAAAGTTCTGCGCGAGATCGTCCCCCTCGACTCGCTCGACGACGCGCATATCTACTTCCCCGACCCATGGTGGAAAAAGGCGCACCGCAAACGTCGAATCGTGCGTCCCGACGTCGTTCAAATGATAGAAAAGCGGCTCCGCAAAGGCGGACGGCTCCACTTCTGGACCGACGTGAAAGAATATTTCGACTCCGGCGTGGAGATCATTAAGCTCTCGACGACGCTCGCCGGCCCCTTCCCCGTCCGGGAGCGTCCCGCAGCCGACTCGATGGATTTCCGCACTCACTTCGAACGCAGGACGCGGCTCAACGAACAGCCCGTCTACCGCTCCGTTTTCGTCAAACGCCTCTGATCCGCCCGCGCGGACGCGATTATTCTTGCGGCGTTTTCTCGATGAAAAGATAACCGTTCACGGCGTCGAGAACGCGTTTGACGGGGCGTTTCGCCGCGACGTCATCGCTTGACGAATCTTCTTCGTTCGTCGCGTCTTTCCGAATCGGAGGCGGAATTAGTTTCGAGTTGTCGACGCCGGCTTCCCGCAGAACGATGATGGTCGTGAGCAGATCTTTGAACCACATGACCCGCGCAAGCTCGTCGACCGAAGCGAACTCGAGCCATCCTTCGTTGACGCGCTCGAATTCGCGAAGCTGCAATTCGCGAACAAGTTGCGTCTGCCCGCCCGAAACGCGGAAGTTGTTGTAGAGCGACTGAACCTTGACAAGTTCGGTCGCAAACTTCTCAAGATGAACCTTCTTTCTAACGTCGGGCGCCGCGTCGTAGTCTTTGCTATGTTTGACAAACCACTGCAAGAGGAGCGTTTGGACGTTGCGCTCGACGGTCGAAGTATGGACGGAGCCGCGAGCGACGGCGACCTGCCGTTCCTGCCAACGCTTCTGAAGGCCGGGACCGGGTTTGACGTCCGACGAAAGAACGTACTTCGACGGATGATCGCCGGTCGGTTTAATGACGTAGTCCACTCTTGCAAAAGGAGGACGAACCCGACTCTTATTCCATTTCTCAACCTTCTGATCCGCATTCTTCAGAAACGAATTTGCGACGCCTTGAAATCCCGACGGAATCTCGATTTTGCTGTTTTCGACCAGTTCGCCGGAGCCGCCTGTGAGTTTGTCATAGTAAAATCCGAAGAGTTCGGAGCGTTTCTCTTCCGACTCGGAACTCAGATCGCGAAGCGCTAGCCAGCTGAGCGCCTGAGCGTTCGTCGCTTTCGAAACGTCCAGCGGCGCTTTAATGATCTGATAGTACCGCCAAGAGCAGTAGCCGAACACGCCGACGACGAGGACAAGGAGGACGACGAGTCTTTTGGAAACATGTCTCCTAGAGGCGATCGGTTTACTGATTTCAAAAGAGTCCTCGGAATTATCGTAATCTTCCATTGTCGTCTCGCAGATTGGGACGGCGTTCGTCGTCAAAGCGTCCGCCGCGCGTTATAAAATCTTCTTTATCTAAAATATCGTAATATTCGATACGACAGTAAAATGCGTCGTATCTTTTCCACGCCGCTATAAAAGTCGAAAAAAAAAACAAAAGGACGACGAGTTCCGCAAAAGAGTATTCTTTCGCAAAAGCGTCGAAGTATAATGGGGGAACGGCGCGCCGGGTCGTCTCAGTGGGATTCGACTCGGTTTTGCGCCTTGCGCGAGGGGACGCCGCGCGCGTCCCAGTCCCTCGGCATTATAAAGAAAAAACGCGCGTTTGCAAGAACCGAAACGAAAACGGGACCGTCGCGCGCGCCGTAGCCTGCGTTTTGCCATTAAAGGAGCGTTTCATGAAGATCGCCGCCGCGTCAACCTCGACTTACGCGCGCCGCTCGCGTCTTGCGTCGACGGGACGCGTCTGGACGACGCTCGTCGTCGCTTTGTTCCTCGGGTTTGCGAACGCGTCTTTTGGTCAGGCGCCGCAACCGTCGACGGGCGGCGCGCCGCCTCAAGGTCAGACGCAGGGTTCGGGTCAGAGTCCGACGGAAACCGCAAACGTCGCCGCCCCGCAAATCGCGCAGTTCTTCCAAGTAAGCGGCAACCGCGAGATTCAAGGCGAGCCGCTGACGCTCGAGCGACTTCTTTACGGCGTTTATTCGCCGGCGGAGCGCAACCGTCGACTCGCGGCCTATTGGGATCTGGCGGGCAGGAACGCCCAATATAATCTCTGCGTCGTTTGCGGCGGATATGTGAACGAATGCGCGAACAAGGTCGCGCAGCTGGCGAACTCTTCGGATGAAGCGCGAACGCTGATCGCGTCGGCTCGTCAAATCGCGCTTGGCCGTCAGTCGGCGGCGCGTCTTAAGTTTCTTCAGGGTCAGTATGACTTCGACGCCGCGTTCACCACGGCGGCGGGTCGTCGCGCGGCCGTCGCGCGCGCGGCGGAAAGCGGCGTTCGTTCCGTCGACGCGACCTCGGGCGTCGTCTTCTATATTCCGTCCGCGAAGCCCGCGACCGACGTTTATCAAACGCGTTACGCGGAACTCGTTCCGTACCTCGGCAGATCGCCGGAGGCGGCGCGTCTCAACACGCTGATCCCCCTTCTCTATGAAACGCTCCAAGCGCGCGCGACCCAAGCCGCGCGCGAACTCGACGTTCTCGTCTCCCTCGCCAACGCCGCGCAGCCCGCGCCGACGGCGCTCTTCGCCGCGATCGACCGATATCGCGACGCGGCGAGTCAAACGATCGACGCTGCGGTTCGTTACAATCAGGCGATCGCCGCCTACTCCTCCCTCGCGACTCCCGCGAACATCCAGGGGGCGGCGTTCCTCGCGACGATCAATCAGCGCCCCGCCCCCGCCCAATCGCAGCAGCGTCAGCCGCAAAACGCCGCGCCGAATCGCGACGGCGCCCAAAGCGGCGCAAACGGGGCGACCGGCGCCGACGTCGGCGTCCCGCGACGGACCGCTCCGCAAAGGTTCGCGTATTACCTGCCGGGCTATCTGCCCGAAGGGGTGAAAGAGACGCCGGTCGAGTCGTCGCCGACGAGACCGGCGGAACCTCAAACCGTAGCAGCCGCCGCGAGCGACGCCGCCCCAATCGAGGTTGCGTCGCTCGCGTCGATTCAACCGCTGGCGCCCGTCGCGCTTCCTCTCGCCGACGCGGCGCCGATTTCCGCGCGAAATCTCGACTCCGAAGCGACCTTCACCCCCGTCGCCTACTCGCGCCCAATCGCGGCGGAACCGACTGCGACGCTTATCCCCGCGTCGGCGCCCTCCGAACAGGAACCGACCCCCGCGGCTCCCGCGGAAACCGTCGCCGCGCCCGCAGCCCCCGCGCCCGCGCCGACGGCGCCGCCTGAGACGAAGGCCGAACCCGCTTCAAATCCCGAACCGGAAAAAGCTCCGGAGTCCGCCCCCGCGCCGATTCCCGAACAGAGCGCTCCGTCGGAACCTAGCCCAGAAGCCGCTCCGGAACCCGCTCCGACTCCCGATCAAAACGCTTCGTCGGAACCTACCCCCAACCCCGCTCCCGAATCCAATCCCGAACAGTCGGCGCCTAAGCCGGACGAATCGGTGATGAACGAGCAGGAGTTGCCGATCATCATCGTGATCACCGGCTACGAACAACCTTTCAAGCCCGACGAAGAGTCGACGCCCGGCGAATCGGAACAGACGACCGCGTCGGGACAGTCGACGCCTCCCGCGCCCGACGGCGCGTGGCTCGATCCTTTGCGCGCCGCGACGCGCGGAACGCTCCTCGCGACGCTTCGCGCCTTCTTCCTTAAACCTAAAACGGAGACTTGCGACGAAACGTTGGACGGCGAAGAACTCGTCGTTCGCGGTCAGGATATTACGCTTCCGGACGATGATTTCGGCGCCGCGCCCGCGCCTCAACCGGGGACGGTTGCGTCCGGCGCGCCCCAAGTCGACGCCGGAACGGGCGCCCCGACCGAC
>CAMZHY010000099.1 GCA_947307005.1 uncultured Planctomycetaceae bacterium | reverse complement strand
ATCTTCCCGTCATTCTCGTTTACCTCCTTACCGGCGCGGCGGGATTCGCCGTCGGCTACGGGCTCAACGCGATCGTTTCGCGGACGCCGTTTTTGCGGTGGGCGCTGCTGGGGATCAAGGCGGAGAAATAGACGCCGCGAGGCGCTAAGTCAAAAGAGGAAAAGACGCGTAAGACGCGTTATAGCATTGCTTTAATCTCTTTCTTAACCTTTTCGAGGTCGCCGCAGGTCAAGACGGGGATCAGGGCGTCGATTTCTTCGACGCTTTTGTCCCACCATCGAAATTGGAGTAGCAGAGCGATCAACTCGTCGTCGAATCGTTTGCGCAGAACTCTCGCCGGATTGCCGACGACGATTGTATAAGGCTCGACCTCGCCTCCGACGACGCTGTTGGCGCCGATAATCGCGCCGTCGCCAATATGCGCGCCTGGGAGGACGACCGCGTTCTGCCCGATCCAGACGTCGTTGCCGATTACGACGTCTCCCTTGAGCGGAAGATCAGACGGCTTCGGCGGCGCCATGTTCCATCCTTCCAGCGTATAGAACGGGAACGTCGTCGCCGCGTTCATCTGATGGTTGGCGCCGTTCATCATGAATTCCACGCCCGCGGCGATCTGACAGAACTTGCCGATAATCAGTTTGTCGTTGTTCCAAGGGTAAAGATGCGTCACATGGCTTTCAAAGTCCGAATCGGCGATATAGGTAAAGTCGCCGACGATGATATTCGGATTTTTGACCGTCGGCTTGACGTAGATTTCTTTGTCGTATCCCGCGATCGGATGAACCGCGTTTGGATCGGGCGTTTTTCCGTCTTTCCTATTATTCATTTGGCGTTCTCGGATTTGCAAACTTTGTCGCGACAAAGACGGCGAGAAATCGTTTTTATTCGCGATTTTAAGCCGCTATGATTTACGCCGTTTCGCAAATTCCCAAAATCATAGAAGCCCTTGCGCTGTTTGACAGACTCCGGTCGACGAGACCGTTTTTGTCGTCTAAGGTCAAGCGGAAGACGTCAAAGTCAATCGCCTTCGGTCGTTCGGAAACGCGCGAATTGTTTATATATCATAAGTCGACGATTCAATTTAACATAGACGACATGTTTGTCGCGCGAAGTTATTTCAAATCATTTTGAGCATGGGGAACGTACTGAGCCACAAGGCTTTCCGCCTCTTCAACGGTCTTTGGCCTATGTTCGCAGGCGTAACAAGGCGTCTGACGATAGGTGACTGGGGACGCTTTCAGCAGCGCGAGGAGAGTTCCTCTGTATACGTCGCTATTGAGCGCTTCCGTAAGCCCCATGTCAAAAACATTCATTCCCCAGTCGCTTCGATAGGTCTGGCAACACCCGAGCAACCGTCCGTCCCAGTTAATCTGAGGATACAACAATAGGTCTCTGCACCAAAAAATAAACGTATTCTTGTTGTTTACAACGATTTGGGCGTTTTCAGATTCGTCGTTTTTACACCGCTCAATTTTTCTTTCGGAGAGCTTCTTTTCAAGTTTGCTTCTCTCCTCCGGATCCCAAGTCTCTCTGAACGAGATGGACATTCCAAGTTCTTTCGCTATTTCTTTTGCGCGGGGGACGTCGTCGTAATTATGGCTCATGACGACAAACTGCCACGTTAGTTTCGGTAGATCGGAGTTTTTCCGCTTTTTGATTTCGTTAAGTTTCCGAATGTTAGCGATGACTCTATCGAAATTTCCGTTTCTGCGATAAATCGAGTAAGTTTCTTGTCTTGCGCCGTCAAGAGCAATATATATGGCTTCAAAATTGTAGTTTACAAGATCTTCAAGCGCCTGATCCGTAACATGATTGAAGTTAGCGCCGTAGGTGCATTTCAGGGATACGCCGTGTTGATGAGCTAACTCGAGGATTTCATGGATTTGCGGGTGAAGAAACGGTTCCCCGCTGTTTGAAATCTCTATTCTCCGAACGTTTGGATTCCGGTCTAGAAAAGCTTCGAACTGCGAAGGCGTCACATGCCCGATCCCCGTCGTCTCGCTTTTGTCGACCCTCATGTAACACGACTTACAATTCAACTGACAGCGCGTGCAGATATCAAGGCGCGCATTGTCTGGAGAAAGCTGTACCGACGGATCTTCCAGCATCTCTATTACCCACTGTCTTCGGGTAATGACGCGCGATTTACTTTGGCTGAAAAGTTGGAAGATTGGCGTCTCGGCGTCGTCGAAAAGGGCGATTGGAAAATCGCCGAGCATTTCAGGCGTCAGATCGTCGGGCTTATAGACGTCGACTCCATTAAAAACCGGTTCGTTAGAATGGTTGGGGGCGACGATAAAGGCCGTTTTTTCTCGCCACTGCCGAAATGACGTTAAAATTCTTATCGCATACGACGTCGTAACAAAAATGACATATCGTTCCATGAGTTGATCTTAAAGCCCTTTAAAAGTCGTAGGTCGCTTGCTAAACAAGAACGGCGTCGAACGCCGTTAAGCTCATTTTCAAGGATAAAACGCGGCGTATATAAAAGTTAGGTTGTTAGCTTGCTCGTCGCCGCGTCGTTTTGGCGCTGCGATACGATCTGACGGTATTGTTCGCGAATTGTAACGTCGCAGCGCGCGACAACACCTGTTGACGTCGGCGCTTCTTGGATGGCGCGATTTTCTTATTCTTCGGCTCCAAGTAGAAACTTGAGCGTTGTTTTCGGAACGTTGGCAAGCAAAGTTTCCAGATCGCCTTTTGCGGCGGCTTCACGCGATAACGAAGCGGAAATCGAACGCCCTCCCGCCTGGGCGCGGGGCGTTTCGATCACTTCGATTCCGTAGTCTGGCAGCATTTCTTTCATCAATTCGTTGAAGAACTGCATCTTTGGGTTGTGACGTTCGTCGCCCAGAAATCGTCGCGTAATTCCCAATCGTTTCGCGATCGCTTCCGCAAAAATTTGCGTGTCGACGACGGCGCTTTCGCGAATGTCTGACGGTTCAACTTGGACGAAGTATTCTCGGAACACGTTTCTTGTGGCTTGAAACGGTCCGCCTGTGACAACCCTGACGTTCGGAAGGTCCTTGGTTCCTTCAACCGCCATCGCAAACCGTTCCGCATAGCTGAAAAGTCCCAGTTCGTCTTCGATCAGCAAAACAAACAGCCGATCTACTTGCTTCGACGCAGTTTCGATCAGGTAACGGTGTCCGAGAGTAAACGGGTTTCCGTGCATGCCGACGTTCCCCTTCTTGAGGATGGAAATCGTTAAAATGCGCGTCCAAATAGAGCGTGTTGACCGCGAGTTCTCTCGTAAGCGTCGTTCGACTCTCCGCCTTGTTTACTTTTGAGGTCAAAACTTCGTCGCGAACCATGCGGTCAAACAATTCGTTCGCATAAATTTGATTGACCTTATGGTTGCTGTGCAACGGTTGATTGAGCAACCATCCCGCCGGGACGTTGTTTCTGTCCAGAATATCGGTCAGATCAATAGATTCGACGCCCGGGATTGGCAAGTTGTCAACGTACAATACAACGACGTCGCCCGGCTTCATGGGAGTCGACACGAGGCGTATCATTCTCTGATAGTTCGTTTCAAAGCATCCGTAGTTGACTACCTTGCACGAGAATCCTTCGCGATTGAATCGCTCTTGGAGGAAGCTTTCAATAGTATGTTTGTCTTCTACGTAAGCGCCGACCATAAGACAGGGACCGAAAAACCAGACGGTGCGTTCCGCCTCCGACGGTTGACCAACAGTCGCGCGTTCGCCGTTCACAACGTTTAAATAACGGCTTTGGACGTCTTTCATGCGGGTATAGACGTTATTAGTTTCGATGAAAAACTGGAGATTGCCGACTTCTGCCGCATAGTCTCCAACATTGAGTTCCCCGTAGAAATCCTGCGCGCAGGACGGCACAACGTTGGGGTTGTGAATTCTCGCGCCCGATTGTTTGAGCCAGTTGCGCATGCCCTCCCATAAACGACGGCGACCTTCAGTCGTTTCGTCTCGGGTGAAATATATGTTATAGACTTTTATTCCGGAATCCGCGAGTTTTACGATGAGTTCGTTGTAGCTGTGTTCGGACATAAGCCGTCCGAAGGATTTTAACGTATAAACGACGTCGTCGTAGAATTCGTCGCCGTCTAAGGCTTCAATTACCGACCTCGCTCCAACGTTCGTCTCTTCATCCGCGATAAGGATGGGAATATTCCTTTCACGCTGCAGTTTCTGAACGTCCTTAAAGTCGATCAATTCACAAGAAATACCGCGTTTTCGGATAACGTCAAGCCAACGATCGATAATCCTTTGCCGTCGGAAGTCGTCCTTCGGCGCCCTGACAAAACGTATGGTTTTCCACAATTTGAGGGAGGCGTCTACATAACGATTCCCCTCCCAAGGGTTGTTGTATTCTAGGTACAGCAGATCGTCGCTCTGACTGAACATGCCGATCAGACGCCCGTCTTTGTCGGTCGCCGGGATTTCGCGGATGTTTGCCTTCTCATGGAGGATTTCTCGCGCCCTCGCGAGCTGCTTTCCCTCAAGCGCGGTAAAATTCCGATTGACAGGAACGCGTCCCTTGCCCGCTCGAATTATATCTCCATAACTGATCAAACCATACAGTTTATTTCGAACCTCGACAAAGACGAGATTACACGGTTTTTCATACAACGCTTGCCGAATTGCCGCTCTGTCCAAAAACGCAGGTTCCTCTTCGAATGAAAGTACCGGCAACTGTTCACGCGTGTAATAATCCATCTCTTTTTCCTGTTAAACAGCGGAGGTTCCGCGAATCTTCCGCGGACCATGTACGAATCATACGCTTAAAACTGCTTTTTAGCCGTTGAGTCGGCGCGTTCAATTTGTAGAGGTCTGTTGGTTAATTTTTACCGTGCTTTCCCCAGTTTTTGAAAGGAAGAGTTTAAGCGAAGTCCGTCTAAAAATTGGCATACGAAAAAGGGACCGCCTCGGTTAGCGTTTAAACCAAGACCAACGCGTCCAAGAAGACCCCGTCGAGCCAAGCCAAGACCTCGCCCAACAACCTGATTTTAAGTCTCCAATTAGTCCTTTACAAGCGACGTCGGCGTTTTTTTTATTTAACAGTCGGCTGCGTAATCTCCTAGAGACTCGCCGGGAGTCAAGACAAACGATACAAGAAGGTTTACAGGTTTTGCGCCATTGGCGAACAAGTCGGTAAGATACCGTGTAAACGGCTCCTCCGGGCGCTCGAATCTAGACGCCTTTTCCCTATCGAATTGCCGATCGAGCTTGTGATAGACGATTCGTCCATAAAGCGTTACGATTGGAAAGTCGAAGGCGCCGGCCGTATGCGCGACCCAACGAATCCGCAATGCCGAAACGCGACTTGTTACGGTCGTTCCCTCGTTGCGGTAGGGACGACCGCAAGGCGTCCGCCGTTAGGAAGGATGATCGCGTTCCGTCTGATCCAGACGTCGTCGCCGATCGCGACGTCTCCCTTGAGCGGAAGGTCAGACGGATTTGGCTGCGCTATGTTCCATCCTTCCCGCGTATAAAAAGGAAAGGTCGTCGTCGCGTTCATTTGACGGTTTGCGTCGTTCGTCGTGAATTCCACGCCTACGAAGATCTGATGGAACTTGCCAACGTCAATAAAAGACGCCCGCCGTCCGGCTGAAACGCGAAGGTTTGCGGACGACGGGGCGTTTGATTATCGACGATAGAGCGCGAATGAGGATTTAATCGTCCTCGCCGACGAGAATCTTGTACGTCGATTCGGAAACGTTTGCAAGCAACGTTTCTTTATCGCCTTCGGCGGCGGCGCGACGCGACCGAGAGGCGGAGATAGAACCGCCTTCAGCTTGGATTCGGGGAATCTCAATGACTTCGATCCCGTATTTCGGCATCATTTCTTTCAACAGGTCGTTGTGAACCTCCATCTGCGGACAGTGGCGTTCGTCTCCGATGAACCGACAGTTGATTCCGAGTCGTTTTGCGATGACTTCGCCGAAAATCCTAAAGCCCGCGTAAGTTCCCTCGCGCATCGTCGCGGGGTCAACCTTGACGAAGTAGACGGCGAAAATGTTTCTCGTGCCGGAGAAAGGACCTCCGGGAACGATCGTGACGTTTGGAAGATGTTTCGTGTCCTCGATCGCCATGGCGTAACGTTCAGCAAAGCTCAATAATCCCGCTTCGTCTTCGGTCAGCAGCGCGAACACTCGATCCGCATGTTTCGAGGCGTACTCGATTAGATAGCGGTGTCCGAGCGTAAACGGGTTGCCATGGAGGGCGATTCCTCCGATTCTTTTGCCTTTTTCAGGCTGATAGCCGTCGAAATAGAGATCTAAAAAAAGGGCGTTAACCGCGAGATCGCAGGCGAGCGGGGATTGATCTTCTTTACGGCTCGCTTTGCCGGTTAGCGCTCCGTCGCGAACCATGCGATCAAACAACTCGTCCGCATAAATCTGGTTGACCTTGTGGTTGCAGTGCGTGGGCATATCCAGAAGCCATTCCGTCGGAACGTTGTTTTGATCGAGAAGTTCCGTCAAATCAATAGACTCGACGTTCGCGAAAGGTCGGTTGTTCACATGAAACACGACGACGTCTCCCGGTTTCATGGGAGTCGACGTTATATGGATCATCTCCTGATAAGGCGTTTCATGGCATCCGCAGTTGACGACCTTGCATGAGTATCCTTCTCGATTGAGCCGCTCTTGGAGGAAACTTTCAATCGTATGTTTATCCTCGACGTAATTTCCGATCATGACGCAGGGACCGAAAAACCAAATGGTTCGCTCCGCCTCCGACGGTTGTCCGACCGTGACGCGTTCCCCGTTCACAACGTTAAGATAACGGCTCCGCGTGTCTTTTAGGCGGGAATAGACGTCGTTGGCGTCGACATAGAGCGTTAGTCTTCCGACTTCCGCCGCGTAATTACCGACGTTGAGTTCCTCGTAAAACCCCTGCGCGGCGTCCGGCGTGACATAGGGCTTCCCTGATCGCTTTTTCCAGCGACGCATGCCTTCCCAAAGACGACGGCGCCCATCGGAACTCTCGTCCTCTGTAAAGAGCAAATTATAGATTTTGACCCCGGAATTCGCGAGCTTTTCGACGAGCGCGTCGAAGCCGAGTTCCGCCGTCTTTCGTTCAAAGTGTCTAAAAGTAAAGGAGACGTCGGTGTGGAGCGCTCTGCCGTCCAAACATTCGATCGCCATCTGGGCTCCGAGGAACATTTCCTCGTCGACGAAGAGAATTGGAATTTTCTCGTCCTCTAAGTTGGGGATATCCCCAAAATCGACGAGCTCGCAGGTAATATCGAACTTTTTGAAGCCCTCAATCCAACTGTCGACGATCTTTTGACGCCGGACGTCTCCCACCGGCGTTCGGACGATGCGCAGCTTCTTCCATTTGCTGAGAAAAGGACGAGCGTAACGGTTGCCCTCCCAAGGGCGGTAGTATTCAAAGTAGAGCAGATCGTCGTACCGACTGCACGCGCCCGTCAGACGACCTTCCTCGTCCGTCGTCGGAATCTCTCGGATATTCACCCTCTCGCGGAAGATTTCCCGAGCCTTCATGAACCGCTTGCCTTCAAGCGCGGTAAAATTCCGATTGACGGGGACCGGTCCGTCGCCCGCGCGAATGACGTCGCCAAAGCTTACCATGCCGTACAGTTTGCCCCGAACCTCAACGAGGACGATATTGAACGGCTTCTCGGAGAGCGCCTGACGAATGAGCTTTCTGTCCAGATACTCCGGTTCTTCATCGAAGGTGATGACCGGCAACTGCTCGCGTTTGTAATATTCCATGACGTTTTCCTTTTTGTTCGATGATTCCGTCGAACGTTCCGACGTCCATTAACCGTCGTCAATCCGTTCAATCGGATCTCTTAATTTCGAGGTTGACCGGCGTCTAAAATTTTTGGAAGACTCCCGTATAATATACCCCGTATTTCAAGTTAAACAGCGGGGATTGATCAGGTCGTTATAAAAAAACGATATTTGCCAAGAGACGGCGATCAATGCCTCGTCTTTCATTTCCGTTTGCCTTTTTCAATTTTCCGCAGGTTGACGCGAGGAATCAGACTGCGCTTTTCGACCGATTGTATCTTTTGATTTTTGACGTCGTTTGTTGACATAAGACGGTTTGATAGGGTATTCTTTAGGGGAGACGTAGGAATCGAACGTTCGAAGGAGCGCTTTTTGTCCTTGTCGCCCGCCGAGTTCAAACAATTTTATCGCAAATCAACCGTCTCGCAAGGAACGGAGTTAACGCGCGCGGCGGTGAAAACCGGGAGGCGACGCTCGCGGTCGACCCTATCCTCGCGAGCGCTCCGTCAGAGCCGTCGCCGTTCGAAGCGCCATTTCAAGAAATCGGGGATTTACTCGATAGTCGCGATGGATATCGGGGAGATAGCCTTCGTAGCCGTAAGGTTCGAAGACGGGGAGATAATGTACGCCGGAAAGGGCTAGTGTTTCCGTACAACAGGGATTGACGTAGTTTTTGGGGAAGGTTTCGATGAAAACAGAGCCTGGACGCATGAATAAACTGTTAGTAGAATTGGCGCCATGGGGGGAGAGGACGACGTCGGCTCTGTTGAAATAACGAATTTGATCCGCAACCGATAGATTTTCTGGAACGATGGTTTCGAATCCGTATCGATCCAGCAGCTTCTTTATTTCCTCGTCCAAGAGTAATTTACGCACCCCGATTCGCTCGACGAAAATCCGTCGAGGGAACACGCGATTGCAAGGTTCAAGACGATTCAAAAAATATTCCGCCATTTCGAGCGCAACGGGCGCCGATTTTTGTCGGTTGTCGTTGAGGAGCTCCGTGCAAACGAGCGTTTCAAATTGGTAAACGGCGCTGCGATCAAAACTTTCCAGCCATACGATTCTTTCCGGAGCGACGCCTAGCAGCGCCGTAAATTCCTCGACGAATCGTTCTTTAGGCAGGATATATCGACCCGTATAACCGCTTTTTTCTAGAAGCAGCGCCTGATCAAGGTTTTCATTGACGAAGTGCCAGTAGTTAGCCGCCCAAGGTTTGGCTAAAAAACACCATTCGCCCGGCAGGAAAACACTGTCTTGGGACTCGGGCGGAACGATCATTTTTAGAGAGGGCAAGACTTGAAAATTCCATTCTTTCCACACGGAAGAGAGGATGCGCCCGTCCCCGTCAAAAAGCAACTCGAAGCCGTTTAAACGGGAGAAGGCCATGCGCATGTCGCGAAGGGCGTGAAAACCGTATCCGTCGCGTTCTTGCCAAGAAAAGTCGACCCGTCCTTGCGGAAAATACTCCGGGGGACGGAAAAGAAAACGATTGCTTAGCTCCTCCTCGCATTCAAACGTCGGGACGTTTAGGGACGCCAGCAGGGCGGCGATCGAGTCTTTCAGAGTTTGATCGCATACGGTAATCATTACCGCGTCGAAAAGTCCCTGCCGACAATACTCTTCGACTCTCGCGGGGTTCAGAACGACCCGTTTCGAAGCGCCGCGGTTAATCTCGTCGAATCGAAGGTCGAAAACTGCGGTAATTTCGGGCCAATCCGAATGAGCGCGGAAAAGCGCCTCGACGTCTTTTCCATGACAACCGTAGCCCCACAGGGCGATTTTCTTTGCCACGCGATAAACCTCTTTTCTCGATGATTGCCGTTTTTCTTAATCGCGGCTAAATGCGCAAAAAATATGCGCCGCAACGCGAATTGTGGCGCAAGGCTTCGACGAAAAACGCGTCGCCTCGAATCCCCTCCGACGCGACGCGTTACTAAAACGACCTCGCGGAGATTCAGACGATTCGGATTCGAATCACTCGTATTCGATCGTCGCGGTCGGTTTGGGCGTAAAGTCGTAAAGGACGCGGTT
>CAMZHY010000098.1 GCA_947307005.1 uncultured Planctomycetaceae bacterium | reverse complement strand
GATTTTGGAGCGTAAACGATAAAGCTTATGGCGGCGTCGTTAAAATCAACGATCAAGTCGTGGAACTACGCGTTGACGTTGACAACAGTTACTATGTAAATGGACGACAGACTATTGCCAATGAAGTTGTTCCGATTCGTCCGTCGTTTGAAGATGTAAAAATCGTTGACTCCAAGAGAATCGTTGGAAGGTTGACTTGGAACGCCTATGAACCTACCGTCAAGCCGTACACTGCATTTCTCCATCTTGAACGACCTCAAACTTGGTGGAACGATAAACCGGAACTTTACGTTCTTCCTCTTTCCTCTCCGTCTAAACCGAGTAATGAATGGAACGGATGCGAGACCGCTCTTTTTGGCGAAACGACGACAATTATCGTTCCCGATGACCTTTCCCCGGGTTTTTATAATCTTTTATGCGGTTTGTATGATCCTGGCTCTGGACTCAGGCTTTCTCTTCTTGGGTCAAATACAAAAGATTCGCGGTGTAGACTTGGCGGCGTTGTAGTTAAAGGGCAAGGCGCAAGCCGCGAGTTGTCTTTTGAACAACCTGCGCCGCTTATGGGCGCTGACGAACGTCTCATTCCAAACTGTAAGCCTACGTCCTTTGGCGTCTGCGACACGATCGGAGCGTTTCGTTTAGAAAAAGATTCTGAACTTTCCGTTATCCTTACGCCTCTTCCCGACGAACCCCCCTTCTCTGTCTCTTTAACAACGCCTTTCTTTACAAGAGGCGAATTCGAAATCGTTTCACTTGACTCCGAAGGGAAGGAAATTGCAAGAGAAAAGGCTTCGGCGGAAAACAACTCGCTAAGCGTCGCGCTTGACGCTGCTAAAGTTTTTTCTTATAAGGTGATTAAACTCCAATAGTCGTCTGACACATCGAATTCATCTGGGGAGTGTTTAGGCGGCAATAATCTTGAGGGATTGAATTTGGGGCGAGTTCTTCATAGAATCGCCCTAAGTTTTCAATAGAAATAAAAAATGAACCTTAAAGCTCTAGAATTGTTGATGTTGTCGATCAAGATCAACGTTTTCTTTTTACTGGGATTTGTTGCGACATTGACAACGTCCGGGAACTGTTGGTCATTTGTTTTCGCCCAAAATCTAGGGGAAGTTTCGCTTCATGAAGAACCGCTTCATCTTAAGGAAACGACTGACGTTGGCTCCTCAACCGAACTATCCGCCGCCGCTAATTCCGACAAACGCGAGGTCCGAAAGAAGCAAGGTTTGGAAAAACGCGACGTTAAAATCGTTTTTGACGAGTATCAGACAAAGCTTGAAGAACTCGCGAAAAAATGCGATGAGCTCGAAATGCCCCTAGAAGCCAGGATAACGCGTTCATTGATCTATTCTACTAATTCAGAGGTATTTACGGTTCCTCTTCTACCTGCTCAAAAAACTCCTAAGACTTTGCCTGATGATGCGAGTAAAAATCAACGTTTTTGGTTTTCCGCCTTAAATCGACTTCGCGATCAGTATTCGAACGAAATCTTTACTTTTGCAGAACGTTTTGGGGAAGAGAAACGTGGCTATGACGTCGTTGCTTGCGCTTTGACTACTCTTTTTGTCAATCCCGATCATGAAAAGGCGCGTAAATTTTTTAACTATACGCTTCAAGACGGTGTTTGGAGAAGCAAATGGGAACTCCGTCAGCAAGAAAAAGGACTTGTAGAAACCCCTGATTTTGGTTGGTTACCCGTCGATAACGTTGAACGATATAGAAAAGGAGAGCGGTTTTATAAACGTCAATGGATTTCCGCTCAGGAAGAGAAGGAAAAGATTCTTGCTAGCGCGTCTGGCTGGCGAATTGACACAGAACATTTTTCAATTCTCTCCAGGGTTTCACTCGAGAGAGGAGTTGAAATCGGTCGTTTACTCGAGGCGTATTACCAAGCATGGAGTCGTCTCTTTTTCCGAGTGATTGCTTCTGAAGCACAGTGGAACTCACGTCTCTACACAGATACGGAAATTATTACAAAACGCCATAAAATCATTATTTATAGAAATCGCGATGAATATCTTCGTGAATTAAAGAAACACGATTCCAACGTTTCGCTCAGTGTTGGCGGATACTTCCCCAGCTTGCGTTGCACATTTGTCTACGAACCCAACGATAAAGATGAGTTTGATTTGCTTCCGCTTCTCTTTCACGAAACCACCCATCAACTATTCGAGGAATGTAGCACGTCAACTCAAGATCGATTTAAGGTTGACTTTCAATCTCGCGCCCGAGCGGCCAATTTTTGGGTAATTGAGGGAATTGCTGTTTATGCTGAAACATTCAAACTAAACCCTTCGAAATCTGCCGCGACATTGGGAGGAGGAAAAAACGTTTTTCGAATTCAGTGCGCGATGGAAAGCCTCTTTGTTGACAAGGATTACGTTCCATTGCGTCAATATGCCGGTCTCTCGCGCGACGAGTTTCAAAACAGACGCGATATTGCAACTCTTTATTCAGAAGCGGCCGGTCTTGCTTATTTTTTTATGCATTATGACAACGGCGTCTATCGCGACTCTTTTGTGTCATATCTCTACAACGTCTATCAGGGAATAGATTCACGTGATTCCCTTGAAAAAGCCGTCGGGAAATCGTTTGAAGAGTTGGATAGCGAGTATGTGGAATTTATGCAATCGCTTTATAGTTCATCTGTGGAAAAATAGGCTGTGGTTCTATTTAGAAAATGTTTCCTATATGATTCGAGACCAAGCGAAGTTCGAATAATCACCCCATAATCTGCAAACGGTTGGACCATGAAAGTTCTCATCGTAATCGCCACATACAATGAAATGGACAACCTTCCTCAAATTGTGAAAAAACTCCGAACTATCGTTCCCGACGCCGACGTCTTAATTGTCGACGATAACTCTCCGGATGGAAGCGGACTTTGGGCTGAAGGAGAAGCCGAAAAAGACGCTCATGTTAATGCTATTATCCGCGTTAATGAGAGAGGACTGGGGACGGCCGTGATGCAGGGATTCAAATACGGAACTAAGTTTGGATACGACTATCTTGTGAATATGGACGCTGATTTCAGTCATCCTGTCGAAGACGTGCCTAGACTAATCGAAAAGATCATAACGTCGAATGTCGACGTTGTGATTGGTTCGAGATATACGCGTGGGGGAATGACGCCGGACTGGTCGATTGTTCGTAGGATGATGAGTCGTTGCATCAACTATTGGGCAAGATTCACCCTAGGACTTACGACGAAGGACAATAGCGGGGCGTTTCGATGTTATCGAGTTGAAAAGTTGCGTTTACTCGACTTTGACAACTTTATTTCATCAGGATATTCCTTTTTTGAAGAGACTCTCTTTCGTTTGAAACAAGTCGGCGCAACGTTTGAAGAGGTTCCAATTATTTTTCTTGATCGCCGTTTTGGAACGTCCAAAATCAACAAAAAAGAAGCGTGCAAGGCCGTTTGGATTATGCTAAAACTTGGGTTAGGTCGTATCATTTGCCAACGACGGCGTTGATACTCCGAAATGATGGCTTTCCTCGTAAGAACCACGAGATATAAGCATATAGTTTGACTTTATTCGATCGATTCCTAAGGCGTCAACTATCTCCTGGATTCCGTTTGGGACTTCTATTAGGCGTTTAATATGGCTTATTTTCCCACCATAAACAATGTTACTGTCGATTTTCCCTTCTACGCCTGCGCAGGAGATTGCTCGAAAGTCGTCGATGATGAATTCTTGAAGAGGGATGTTTAAAGATCTGACGTATTCGACGACAGCCTTTCCAAGAGGATGTTCGCTTTAAGTTTTAAGAGCCACAGCCACGGAGTATAATTCTGATTCCCCACCCCCTAAAAGCTGTCTTAACGTCGGTGACAATTGGGATTCCCTCTGTTATGACGCCAGTTTTATCAAGCGCTATCGTCTTGGATTTGTCTAGTTTTTCCAAGGAATCGGAAGATTTGAATAAGATCCCATGACGCGCTCCAAGTCCTGTTCCAACAACAATTGCAGCTGGCGCTGTCAGCCCCAGAGCGCATGGACAGCTAATCATAAGAACGGCGACTGTACGGAGAATCGCTAATTCAAGCGATAGACTGCAAAAGAGCCACGTGACAAAAGTAATTGAAGCAATTCCAATAATAGCAGGAACGAAGACAGCTGAAACCTTATCGACAAGCGTACGAAGGGCGCCTTGCTCGTGGTTGCGTCAATGGTAAGTTGGATTATTTGCGCTTACGTCGTTTCCGTTCCAACGCTTTCCGCTCTGCAACGAAGAAATCCAGAAATATTAAGCGTTCCGGCGGACGCCTTAGAATCAAATATCTTTGTCTTTTGGAACGCTTTCTCCTGTTTGAAGAGCAATTGACGCGTTCTTTTGAATCCTGAAAAATTCCTAAGTGTTTATATCAAGAAACCTCAATTTTTCAAACGGAAGCAAATAGCGTCTATGAGTTACGACTAATCTTGAATTGATCCAGTCGATTCCTAGACGGTGATTTTCATAGCGCCTCTCTTCCTCGCTTGCATTATGCAATCAGGACAAATATACTATTAGGTCGAGTGCGGCGTCGTTTGGTTTGCGTACAATCAAGTCCCTTTTGCAGGAACTCCGACAAAATGTTTTTGAAATATTTGTCTGATCAAGATTGCGAAGAGCGATACTGGCCTTTTGTTTTCCGTTTTGAAACGATAGTTGCTGGAGCAGTTGCCGAAGCTGCCAAGCGGATTGACTCTTTGTCCACCGAACAAGCGTCGGCTTTTTTTGAAAACGTCTTTGCGGCGGTTCTTGACGAGAAGTCCAATATCGCCCCCTCAGGGTGGTGGTCTTGTTCTGAATCGCCGCCCTATCGGTGGTTTCGAAAATACTTAGATCGCGAACTTCCCTTTATGCTCGCGGAGTCAAGGCGATTGTCGCTTGAATCAAGGAAATCAACGGATGAGACAAGAAAAGAGAATCCATTGGACGCCTTTGATCAATCCAAAATACATCATTGCGCTCATGCAAGTTCAAGTTTCAGAGATTTTTTAAGGCGAAGTTAAGAGTCGCCTTATAGCGTTACGTTTTTACCACAAGGGATGTTGACTCTCGCGTGGTTCGGTAATTCAGATGAGGTAAAACGAATGAAAAAAGTTTTTACGTTTTTAACAGTCGCTTTTGTCATGATAAGCGCAGTTTCCGCTCGCGCCGATGTAAAAGTTCCGAAATGCTTCGGCGATAACGGAGTTTTCCAGCGCGATAAGCCAATTTGCGTTTGGGGCTGGTCTGATCCTGACGAGGAAGTGACAGTTACGTTTAACGGGACGTCTGCTTCAACGTCAGCTTGTGAAAAAGGCTTTTGGAAGGTCGAACTTCCTGCTGAACCCGCCACCTACGAAGGTAAAGACTTGGTTATTCAAGGAAAGAATACGCTGAAATTCTCAAATATTCTCGTCGGCGAGGTTTGGATCTGCAGCGGTCAGTCAAATATGGAAATGCCCCTTAATTCATGGGGACAGAAACTTCGTGGGACGGACCTTCCGCGTTTGGCCTGTACCGAGGAAGAACTGACTGGCGATTACAGCTACATTCGTTTCAATCGCGCCAGACACGTCGTGAACGACGAACCCCAGAAAGATTTTGAAACTCCCGGCTGGCTTGTCTGCAAAGACGGCGTTCAAAAAGACTGCACTGCCGCTGGTTTTCATTTTGCCGTTCGACTTCACAACGAGCTTGATGTTCCTGTTGGGCTTATTGATTCCAATTGGGGAGGTTCTAACATTAACAGCTGGATTCCTGACGATGGTTGGAATCAAGTTCCCGAGACGGTCGAAATTGGTAAAAAACTCATTGCAGAACGTCCCAATCAGGATAATCCTGGAGCAAAGTGCGGGGGTATGTTCAACGCGATGCTTGCCCCTTGGATTAACTATAATTTCAGGGGTGCGATATGGTATCAAGGATGTACTAACGCTGGCGAGCGCGAATTTTATTACTTCAAACAGAAGGCGATGATTCGTGAGTGGCGTAAACTTTTCAAAAATGGCGATTTCCCCTTCTATTGGGTTCAACTAGCGCCCTTCACCGCAGTTTCTGACGATCCGAATCAAACGAATGATTGGCCCTATTTACGAAATGGGCAGACGATGTGTCTTGAAGTTGCCAACACTGGCCAGGCTGTTATCATTGACGCTGGAGAGGCTGAAGATATCCATCCGACAAATAAATTTATTGTTGGAAATCGTCTAGCTCTGTGGGCGTTGGCGCAAGTTTTCAATAAGGACGTCTATTGTTGTTCGCCGATGGTTAAAAAAGCCGAATTTGCCGCGGGTAAGGTTACGCTAACGTTTGATCATGTTGGTTCGGGCCTTGTCGCTGGCAAACTCAATGATCGTGTCTTTGAAAAGACGGACGGCGCTAAGCTTGCTCGCTTTGCCGTTGCCGGCGCCGATGGAAAATACGTTTGGGCTGACGCAGAGATAGTCGGCAAGAATCAGGTTGTCCTTTCAGCGGAAAGCGTTGCTGAACCTGTCGCCGCACGTTACGCGTTCCAGATGTGTCCCGAGGGATGCAATCTCTATACAGAAGAAGGACTGCCCGCCACGCCCTTTGAGATCAAAAAGTGAGCTTTTAATCTCCTTACAAAATTCGCAACCTAAAAGCGAACTTCAGGTTAGAAAAAACGCGACCAAAGCCGTTGAGTTTTGGTCGCGTTTTTTTCTTTTCCGTTTCTAGAAGGATGCGGCTTGATTAGGGTAATCCCCTACTCCGTCGGCGGGGAAAATACGGAGGTTTCGTGGGATCATATAGTAGTGGGAACCCGGTTCTATTTTGAGTTCGTCTCGCTCTTGATGCGACGTTTCAACATTAAGGGGATCGCCTGAATCCGTAACCATTTCTACATGCACCACGTTGCCCGCCGAACGAACGCGAACGACCGTCGCTGGAATCGAACAACGTTCTTGGCGAGGTTGAATCGCAATATCAAAATCATGTGGACGCACGAAAACCATAACCGATCCAGCGCTAACGGAAGCAATTGATTTCTTATCGCCCGTTTCGCATTGCGACGCAAGTCCTGAATGGTCTCCAACCCAAACGCGACCACTTTCAAGACGTCCGCGGAACTGATTGACTTGTCCCAAAAACCTCATAACAAACGGCGTCTTAGGATGATGAAAGACTTCGTCTGGCGTTCCGACTTGTTCAATTTTGCCGCTGTTCATAACGGCGACGCGGTCGGCTAATTCAAGAGCCTCGTCCTGATCATGGGTCACGAAGACGCTTGTGAGATGAATCTCGTCATGAAGTCGACGAAGCCATGCGCGGAGTTCGACGCGCACTTTCGCGTCGAGCGCTCCAAAGGGTTCGTCAAGAAGAAGCGCGTGGGGTTCAACGGCAAGAGCCCTCGCTAACGCAACACGCTGACGTTGACCTCCAGAAAGCTGGGAAGGATAGCGGTCTGCATAATTATCAAGTTGTATCATGTGAAGCAACGCGCGAACTTTTTCACGTATTTCGTTTTTGGATAACCGCTCTTTTCGTGGCTTAACTGTCATTCCGAACGCGATGTTATCGAAAACTGTCATGTGACGAAAAAGGGCGTAATGCTGGAAAACAAAGCCGACGCCTCGTTCGTTCACCTTCTGTTTATCGACGCGGACTCCTTGGAAAAAAACAGGTCCGCTTCCAGGATCAGGCGTTTCCAAACCTGCGATAATGCGCAATAAAGTCGTTTTTCCAGAACCTGATGGTCCCAGCAACGCCACGAGTTCGCCTGCTTCAACCCGGAGACTAACGTTGTCAAGCGCTTTAAAAGCGCCAAAAGATTTCGTAATATTCCTAACTTCGACGCCCATTTTTAACTTTCCGAAGTAGACTCTTGACTTGTTTGAATTTCACGATGCTGGAAGGAAAACGTAAATGAGAAGGCGAGTATCAATAATCGTCTTTCTTTTCGGATGAACGAATCTTGATTTCTAGTAGCGTTTTTACCACTAAAGTCACGATTGCAATAGTCGCTAGAAGGGTTGCTACGGCAAATGGGGCGGCGCCGCTCTCATAACTCTGATAAAGAGCATTAATATGGAGAGGTAACGTATTGGTTTTGACGCTGTTGCGTGCGACAACTACTGCCGCTCCGAATTCACCCATCGCTCGGGCGTTACACAGAACAACGCCGTAGAGTAACGCCCATTTGACGTTGGGAAGCGTAACACGCCAAAAAATCTGCCATCCATTTGCTCCAAGCACCCTCGCCGCTTGTTCTTCTTCGGCCCCTTGGCTTTCCATAACGGGGATAAGCTCTCGCACAACGAAAGGGAAAGTAACAAAAATAGTTACTAGTACGATACTTGGAGTTGCATAAAGTATTCTAATGTTATGGTCGAGGAGCCATTTTCCCAAAAAAGAAGAAGATCCGAAGAGAAAGACGAAAAGCAAACCGACAATTATCGGGGAAATAGCAAAAGGAAGATCGATTAACGAAATGAGAATTCCCTTTCCCCAAAACTGAAATTTACCGATGCACCACGAGGCAACCATCCCGAAAACGATGTTTAGAGGCACGGCGATAAAAGTCGCGGTAAGAGTCATCTTGATAGCGTTATACGTCGCTTTTGTTGTCAGCGCGTTGCAGAATCCTTCAAAACCTTCGATAAATGCTTCAAAGAAAACGCAAACTAGCGGAACGAGAAGGAAAAGGGCCATGAATGCGCAAGAGCTGGCGATGAGCGTAAACCGCGCCCATCCAGATTCCGTCGTCGCTTGCATAACCGCGCGGCGATGCGCCTTATAGTCAAAAAGGTCCGAAGACTGCGAGACGTCAAAAGCTTTGCTCATAAATAACCTTATCCTAAAATATAGAAGTCATTTGAGATAATGACCTCTAACGTTACAACGGTTCCGTTACTGGGTGCGGCCATTTGTCATTGAATCGTCTTGTGGCGGCGTATGCGTCGGCGCGTCGGTATTCACATTTTCGTCGTGGACGCATGTCATAAGGTTGTTTACTTTGGAAACGCGTGGATCTGCCAAAAGGATATACCCGGCTGCTGCGCGAGCCGCTTGAGTGGGAACAACGCCGCGAACCGTTGCAACTCCATTTTGATAGACAACTTGTACGGGAGAAAGTGGATTGACGTCGGGGCTGCGGAGCAGTTGCGCTTCTAGGTATTCACGAAACGCCTTTTGAACTTGCTCTGGCGAAGGCGCGGAAGAAAGAGCTACCGCGTTATCAGCAGTTTGAAATGACGGGAATCCCAAGGAACCACCCAGAACTTGGTCTGGATAATCGGGTTGATTGTAGGCGTCGTCTCCCATGCTCCAAAAAGGAGACGCGTTTATTTCATTTGGGAGGATATAATCGTCGTTCTGCCGATTAGGAGGCGTCAGCAGAGCTTGAGGCGTACGACCTCGCATCCACAAAAGTTGGGGAGCAGTCAGGTTTTCACTGGTCTCCGGCGACGTCATTGACGTAGAATCCAGAATAGATTCCGACCCCGTCTCCATCATAGCGTTCTGATTCGCTAGGAGTTGTTCAGGATACTTGCCATAGCGAGGACGGCGATCATGGGCATATGGCTTTTTTTCCTGAGTTTGCGCGGAAACCAATCGAGGGACGCCTGAGTCGAAGGAATCGACGTTCGAAGACGACTTAACCCTAGGAACTGCGCGTGAACGTTGAAACTCATTCCGTAACGCAAGGATATTGAAATCCATTTGACTCTGAAAACGTCCAACGGATTCGCCCTGAAAACGAGAGGCGGAGCCGTTATGATCTATTCCTACGATATTACCTGCATTTCCATATTTGGCATTATTTGAAAAGCGCGAACCGATCCCCGGAGTCGGTTTCAAACTTCCGTTATATCGATATCCGCCAATTCG
>CAMZHY010000097.1 GCA_947307005.1 uncultured Planctomycetaceae bacterium | reverse complement strand
CGGTCGCTCCAGCGGCGCTGAAGTTGAACATGGCGGGAGCTCCGCCGGTCGCTCCTGCGGCGGCAAACGCGCCGGGCGCAACAGGCGCGCCGCTTTGTTTCATCTGCTCTTCAAAGTCCTTGACCCACGAGGAATAGTCGGCGTCGGCCACCGTCGCGTCGTCGACGTCGACGTCGACGTCGTCCGTCACGACAACGTCCGATTTCGGGACGCAACCGACGATAGCGGCGCAACCTGCCAGACATAAAGCGGCGCCGAGGGGGAACGAACGCCAAAAACGATAACGCCTTTTCATTTCAACTCCATCCTTTGTGATTTCGTTTGAAGAACGCCCCAAAGGGAGCGTCGCGTCTGAACGACTCTCCGACGACGAGCTTTAATTCCGAGGAAGTTCGACGATAAATTTTCTCGACGTCAACCTTCGACCGGCTTTCAAGCGCAAGTTCGGCGGATAGCCAAAGCGACGCGAAAACGCGGCGCCTGTTCCGACATTTTACCCAAATTATAATCGCTCAAAAGAGAATTTCGAGGGGGCGCAAACCAAAAAGAGCTTAATTCCTCCAACTTGGAAAATTTAACGACGGCAATTATTGACGTCGTTGATTCGCGCGCAACAATCTATAATAGTTGGAGGAGCGGACCGGCGACTTCTCGAATGCGCGAACACAACCGCGACGACTAAGAAACGCCCTTCCCCAACGACTATTAATAAAAACTTTAACGACAACGAATTAGCGAAGGAGTCAAAATGACGAATTCCGCCCATACGGCGCTCCCCGCCCTCAGTGTTGAAGCTCCGACTTACGTTTTCGATTCCGGCGCCGACGCGTGTCGTCATGTCGCTCAACAGATTGCGGGCGTCGTTCGAGATCGTAACTCGCTGGGGCTAACGGCAACTCTAGGACTCGTCGGCGGGTCTAGTCCTGTGGGCGTCTATCAAGAACTAGTAAGACTTCATCAGGAAAACGGACTCGACTTCTCACGCGTGTCGATCTTCATCGTCAACGAATACTACGGTCTCGATAAAGACCGACTCCAGAGCATGCGTCGTTGGATGATGGAGAACTTCGTTATGAAAATGGACGTAAACCTTGAAAACGTCCATTTCTTCGACGCGACGATCCCTGTGGAACAAATCGGGGCAAGTTGCCGACGCTATGAGGCGGAAATCGTCGCGGCGGGTGGATTTGACCTTTTGCTCCTCGGAGTCGCCGCGAACGGCGCCGTCGGGTTCAACGAACCTTACACCTCGAAAACGAGCAGAACGCGCCTCGCCCAGCTCGACCCGGAAACGCGCCTCAACGCCGCTTCCCTCTTCTTTAGCGAATTAAACGTTCCCACGCGCGGGTTGACGCTTGGATTCGGCACGATGATGGAAGCGCGTAAAATCGTCGTGCTCGCTTTTGGCGACGCAAAAGCGTCCGTTGTTCAGAAAGCGCTTGAAGAACCCGTCTCCAACGCGATCCCCGCCGGTTGGCTCCGCGATCATCACGACGTCTCCTTCATCCTCGATAAAAGCGCCGCGTCGAATCTTCAAGACGTCGCGACCCCGTGGCGCACGCGCTCCGTCGTATGGAACGACGCGATGATCAAACGCGCCGTTTTGTGGCTCTGTCAAAAGACCGGAAAGGCGCTCCTCAAACTTACGGACAAGGACTTCCGCGACTACGGACTCCACTCGTTGCTTCGCGCGGCGGGTTCCGCGCCGGAAGTCTCCGCGCGCGTCTTCTCTTGGATGACGGCGACGATCGAACGTCATCCTTGCGGGCTTGAGCGTAAAAAGATTCTCGTTTTCAGTCCTCACCCGGACGACGACGTCATCAGCATGGGGGGCACGATGCTCCGACTCGTCGAAGACGGGCACGAAGTCCACGTCGCCTATATGACGAGCGGCAACATTGCGGTCAACGATCACGACGCCTATCGCATCACCGATCTTTACACAGCAATTAGCGAAGAGTTCGGCGGCGACGAAAAAATCGCGACGCTCCTACGCGAGAAAATTCAAAAGCCGCTCCTCGACAAGCAACCGGGCGAGCGCGACTCCGAGGAGGCGCTGGACGTCAAGCGTCTGATCCGATGGAGCGAAGCGCGATCGGCGGACAAAGCGTGCGGCATTCCAAGCGAACACGTTCATTTCCTCGACCTCCCCTTCTACGCGACGGGCGCCGTGGAAAAAGCGCCCCCGACCGACGAAGACCATCGTCGCGTCCGCGAACTGATCGAGGCGCTTGATCCGGACGAAATTTTCATCGCAAACGATCTTTCAGACCCTCACGGCACGCACCGCGTCTGCGCGCTCATCGCCTTCGGCGTGTTGCATCAGATGAAAAGCGAAGGCATTCAGGTTCCTGAAACGCTCCTCTATCGCGGCGCGTGGCAAGAATGGCCCCTCGATCAGATAGAAATCGCCGTCCCTCTCTTCCCGCGCGATTCGGAAAAGAAACGCGAAGCGATCTTCCGTCACGCCTCGCAAAAAGACGGCGCGCTCTTCCTCGGCGCCGACGCCCGCGAATTCTGGCGCCGCGCCGAAGACCGAAATATGGCGACCGCGGACGCGTACAATCGCATCGGACTCCCTGAATTCTTCGCCATGGAGGCCTTCGTCCGATGGGACGGCGCTTACGAGCTATAGACCTAGATCCCGCCGGTTCCGCATTTAACGTAAATCGAAACCGGTCGACTTCGTTCCTATCGTTTCAAGACGCGGCCCGCTCTTTATTTCGGCTTCATCAATGATAACGGAACCAAGCGTTAAGCGGTCAGGGGGCGAACAGGCTTTTCCTCCTTCCCCTTGACGCTTTTCTTTTCTCAAAGGTTAGGAAAACGAGCAGGAAGGCAAAAAGGCGAACAACGACGATAATAACGCGCGGAAAACAAAAATCGTCTGAATTTGCGGAAACACCGTAAATCGCAAGCGCTCCAGAGTCCGACGTCTCGGATTCACAAGCCGATGAGACCTTCCGAACCGTCGCCCGAGGTCGCGCCGCCGTCCGCGCTCGATTCTTCGGAGGACTCGTCTCCCCCTTGATCGGATTCGTCCTCTTCAGATTTCGGACGTTCTTTCTCTTTCTTCGGTTTATCCTTCATGAAGGCGGAATCGGGAACTTTAGGCGCGATCGAATCGAGATATTCCGCAAGAAGTTCCGCCTCAACCTCCGTTCCCGCCCACGGAGGCATGTCGAAACGTACATAGTTCAGTCTTGTGACAAAGTCGCGCAACTCGGCGACGCTTCGTCCCCCAACGTGCGGCGCGACGGCGGAAAGTCCGTGCTTTTCCGCGTGACAGCCATTGCAGTTGCGCAAGAATACCATGCGTCCCAATTCGCGTCGATCCCGACGACTAACTTGGAGAAGATCGTCGTTCCCGCGCGCGATCGGTCCGTTGACTTCTAGATCGAGGGATTCAGGCAAAACGCGCGTTCTCTCCTCTTCGAATTCTCCCTCGCCATCGCGGTCCGAATCGAATTCCGACGCTGGCGTAACGTCGAGTTCAATCGGAGGCGAAATCGAATCCGCGACGGGTTGGTTCTGTCGCGTAACGTTCTGGGACTCCTCGACGTTTTGCGGCGAGGGCTGTTGCGGCGTCCGCGCGTTCGGACGGACGGGAGGAACCCGATTGGTCGGTTGAACGGACTGGTTCGGAAGCGCGACGGGCGCGCCATTCCCCGAGACGGGAGCGACGATAGACGGGGGTTGCGGTCCGGCTGAATTGAGAACGGGAACTTCGACCTGCGGTTCGGGCAATTCGGAAAGTCGAGACGCCGCGCCGCCCGTCAAACGCGGATTGACGCTTTGGTTCCCACTCGTGGAAAGCGCGTTCTGACGCCCTCCGGAAACGTTCGGATTTTGAAGCGTGGAAACCTGATTTAGCGTCGGACTCGGATCCAACGCGCTGGGATTGGTCGCGGCGGGAGTAAAGCTCGAACGCTGCGCGACGGTCTGAGTAAACAGCGCGATGGAAACGTCCGCATTAGACATTGTAAGATCGGACGAATCAACGTTTTCGGCGCCGTTCGTTCCGTCGGTTTCCGTCCCTTCCGGTTCTTCTCCGACTTCTTCGTCTCCCTCTTTGTCGACGTCCGAAAGAACGGGCGGTTCAAGATGAATCGACTCGACGCCAAGATACTTTTGAGCGGAAATCGCCAGATCCGGATATTCCTCCTGAAGCGCGTCGAGCGCGTAGGTTGTCCACGTTCCTAGGTACAAGATTCCGATCTGACGCGCCTGCGCGACTTCGGCGCGCGTCATCTGATTGCGGTAGACGACGCGATCGACGTCGTAAGGACGGCGGATAATCGCAATCTCGCCCTCGACGGCGCCGAGGGCGGCGAACGCTAAAAAGAGGAGCGACAGCGTCTGCCCAGCGTTGATCTCTCGAGGACGACGGCATGGTCCAACGACAAGAAGGACAAGAATCGCCAACAGGGACGCGACGAAAAGTCCTGCGAACGCGCTCGACGTCGAGGAGCTTTCAAGCGTCAACCGACTCGTCTCCGAAAGAACGCGTCCGCCGCCAAGGACGCCCGCGACGAGCATGAACGCCCCGACGAACGACGGAACGCGCATTCGCGCCGCGATCCGTTCGCGAAGATTAAAATCCTTCTCTACGTAAGCGGCGTGAACCATGAAGAAGAACGCGCCGATCATAAGCGCCGCGCCGGTTCGCAAAAACAACTGCGCCGGAAACTGGACGTTCAACAGCGCTCGCCAAAGATCGTCGGTCGACTCCCAGTCGCCGACGACGCCTTCCGAGTTGAGCGTAAAGGAAGCGAGCGCCGACGCCAGCGCGAGAGCAAACCACGACGTCAACGCGTAGAGCCAAGCGAGAACGCGACTCGCTCGAGGACTGAGCTTATCCCAACAGTAATAGAGCGCAAACAGCGCGACGAGCGACTGAAACGCGAGCAGCGCCTCGATCGCAAGCGCAAACGCGAAAATCTTGACGAACAACTCCGTCGCAAAGGGAGCCGCTATTCCTGCGGAAATCCAGAATCCAAGCCCTAAGACAATTCCAAACGTCGACGTAAACTCGACGAAAAATTTCGCGTTTTTCTTGAGATACGTCCGATATTTGACGTCGTCGTTTCGAAGCGACCGACCATTTTCAAACGCGAGCAGAACGCCGCCCCCGACCGCATAGTGCGCGACAAACGAGAACGCGAGCGCGACGAGGGAAAAAAGAAACGTCGGCGTCAGAACAGGAACGTCAAGCCAAGGGTAGCGCATCGCGCCCTCTCTTTCGCGGCGCGGCGCCGCGTCTGTAATCAATCGCGAAAAAAAGACGCGCCGTCTAATGAAGCGGCGCGCCGTTCTCTCTTTTAAGCGCTCGCGACGACAAACGTCGTCATTTTTGCGCTTCAAGCTCTTTCAGAACGACCGCGAGCGTGTCGACAGTCGTCTTAATCTGATCAAAAGAATGGAGCGACGTCAAGAAGAATCTAATTCGCGCCTGATGTTCTTCAACCGCCGGATGAAGAATCGGATGCGCGTTAATCCCGCGTAGGAACAGTTGATGCGACGCGGCAAGCGTCTTAATCGAGTTCCCAAGGATTACGGGAACGACGCCCGTATCCGCCGCAAGCCCGACGTTCATACCGTAACCTCGAGCAAGCTCCTTAAAGTACGCGCTGTTGCTGCGAAGTTTCTCCGCGCGCTCCGGCTCCGCCTCAAGAACGCGGAGCGCGGCGAGCGCCGCCCCGGCCTGCGCGGGCGGCATGCCGACGCTGAACATAAAGGACGGAGCCGTGTATTTAAGGTACTCGACAAGTTCCTTCCGTCCGGCGATATAACCGCCGCAACTCGCAAACGTCTTGCTGAGCGTGCACATCCAGATATCGACGTCGCGGCGATTGACGTTGAAGTGCTCTCCGATTCCGCGTCCAGTCTTTCCAAGAACGCCAATCGAATGCGCCTCGTCAATCATCAGAAGCGTCTTATACTTCTCGCGAAGCTTAATAAATTCCGGAAGTTCCGGATAATCGCCGTCCATGCTGTAGACGCCCTCGAGGACGATCAAGACGCGTCGATACCGCGTCCGCTGAGTCGCGAGAATTTTATCGACCGCGTTCCAATCCCCGTGTGGGAAGGGTCGACGCCGCGCGCCGGAAAGGATGCACCCTTGGACGATCGAATTATGCGCGAGCGAATCGTGCAAAATCAGGTCTTCGGCGCCCATCAAGTGGCCGATAATGATCTCGTTTGTCTGATGTCCTCCAACGAGAACAATCGTGTCCTCTACGCCGAGGAATTTCGTAATCTCGTTTTCAAGCTCGCGGTGAATCGGCAGTTCCCCAGCGACGATACGACTCGCGCCCGCAGTCGTGCCATACTGCGCGACCGCGTCCTGCGCCGCCGCCGTGACGCGAGGATCGCCCGACGTCCCAATGTAATTGTACGTCGAGAAGTTAATATAATCTTTGCCGTTGATCCTGATCGTCGCGCCCGCCGCGCCTTCGTGCGGTTCGAAGAAATGGTTCATGCCGAGGCTTTTCGCCATTTCAAACTTTTGATGGATCGCGATATATTCGGGGAACTTTGAGACGTCCGAGCATGCGTCGTCAATCTCGTAGCGCTTCGGCGCCGCCGGGGCGGAACGACCGACGCCAAGGTACTTGCGAACGCCGTCGACCAGTTCTCGAACGGTCGCCATCTGTTGCAACGACTCCTCCGGAAATTGACCGCCGAATCGATCCTCGATCGCCGCGATGATTTCCATCCGCTCAAGCGAGTCGAGACCGAGCGTAGTCACGTCCGTGTCGAGCATCACGTCGCGAACGCGTTCCTTCCCTACGCGACGGATTTCTTCGAGAACGATGCGCGCCGTTTCTTTATAACTGATTGCGGAAGGAACTAGCGTCGTCAACCCCTCGGAAACGCCGGAATCGGACTTGTCGTCCTCGTTCTTTTTCTCGGAAACCGTAAAGACGTTCGACACGTCCTGTTCCGTCTCCTTCCAGGCGGCCGCGCTCTCGCTGGCGCTTTCGTCGCCAACGTAAAGCGGATTATCTTCCGTCGAATACCCTGTCGCGCCTGAACTCGTCTTCTGAACGTCGCCGACGCTCGTCGCGACGTCGTCGACCGACCAACGGGCGACGACCTTGAGTTCATTCTTGAGGAACGCGTCGCGACACGCATGGCGCTGAACCTTGCCGCTCGACGTCTTCGGAAGCGATCCTCTCTGGATGAAAACAATCTCGCTAATCGGCGTCTCGTGCTCAAGCGCGACGCGTTTGCGTATCTCGCTGAAGAGTTCCGCAATGACTCCGGAATCCTTCAAATTGCGTTCGACTTCCTGGAGAAGAACAAGTCTTTCCTCGTCTGGACCGCCAACGAGAAACGCGCCGCCGCCGTTGATTACGAGAGACGAAGAAACGCCCTGAGCGGTAATTTCTATATCCTGCGGGTAGACGTTGACGCCGCGGATAATCATCATATCCTTGATGCGCCCGGTCACGAAAAGTTCGCCGTCTTGAACAAAACCAAGGTCGCCGGTGCGAAGGAACGGCCCTTCGTCGGGCTTGTCGGCAAGGCGCGCTTGAAACACGCGTTCCGTTTCCGTCGGGTTATGCCAATAACCTTGGGCGACGCTCGAACTACAGGTCCAAATTTCGCCAACCCGACCGTCGGGAAGTTCCTTCAACGTCTTTTCATCGACAATCGCAAGACGCTGACCAAAAATAACGCGACCGCTTGAGACGACTTTATGCGCTCGAGGCGCGTCCGGCTGAACCTCGACGGCGCGTCCCTCTCCGAGCGCGTCCGCGTCGATCGAACGAACGATCGGAGGATCGTTCTTCATGCCGCCCGTCACAATGAGAGTGCCTTCGGCGAGACCGAAACAAGGATAGAACGAATTGTAATTAAAGCCGTAACGTTCAAATTTAGCGGCAAACCGCTCGAGCGTCTCGGCGCGAACCGGCTCCGCCCCCTTGAACGCGACCTTCCACGAACTCAAATCAATTCCTTCGAGCTTGCTCTCGTCTTTGATCTTGACGCAGAGATCGTAGGCGAAGTTCGGACCGCCGCTCGTCGTCGCCTTGTACTTGGAGATCATCTGGAGCCAAACATGAGGACGCGTCAGGAAATTCAACGGCGCCATCATGTAGATGCGGCACCCGCAGAAAACGGGCTGAATCACGCCGCCGATAAGCCCCATGTCGTGATAACTCGGAAGCCAGTATACTCCAACGCTCGAACGAGTGTGCTCAAAACCGCGTTCGATAAGCGTTGAATTACTCAGCATATTGCCATGCGAAAGCATGACGCCCTTCGGGGTTCCCGTCGAACCGGAAGTGTATTGAAGAAACGCAATATCAGACTGATCGACTTCGGGATCGACCCAGTCGTCTTCGATCCCTTCGGGAAGCGCGTCCGTCGAAACCCACGGAATCTGCTGGAGAAGCGGCGTTTCGTTGATCGTGTTTTTGACCTGATCAACGACGTCGGTCGTCGTGAGCGCCATGCTCGCTTCCGCGTCTGAAGCGATCGACTGAATGCGCAGCATTGATCGGTTCTTCGTCGGAGGATATGCGGGAATCGCCGTCGCGCCCGCGTAAAGGCAACCGTAGAATCCGGAAATGAATTCCAATCCCGGACGATAGAGTAGCAGCGCGCGCTTTCCGCGCATATCGTTGCGCTGAAGCCACGCCGCAACGCGTCGACAACGGCGATCAAGCTCAGAGTACGTCAGGTTCTTTTCCGAGGCGCCGACGCCCCCGCTATTCGTCACGTAAGTGAACGCGACGTCGTTCGGCTGATAACGCGCGCGAAAGCGCACAAGATCCACCAGGTTAGAACGACCGGCGTCAAACTGTAACGGGTTGCCCATAAGCGCTGCTCTCTCCGACCAAAATACCAACGACTTCAAATTCAATAAACGCAATCGTTCGCCGGACGCGAAAACAGAACCCGGTAAACGCCGCGCGTCGTCTGAATCGCAAAAACTGCGTTCCAACCAACTCCGCCGCCGTCCCAAAACGGAACGCGGCGTCTTCATGATATCGACAAACAAGGGGAAGAGAAAAAAGCAAAAACGCAAAGTTTCCGCATTTTTACGATTAAAACGATGGAAGTCCCTTCCCCCGCGTCAAAAGCGCAAGGCGTCGTTCTCACAAAGAGAACGGCGCCGACCAAAACGAACGCCGCTTGAAACCGCCCGTTCGAAAAAGATCGGACGCGCGTCGCGTCACCGCGAATCTTTCTCGCTGGCGCGCTGTATTCTGTTCACCGCGTCGACAAACGCTAAAAGCGTCGCCTCGAGCACGTCGGTCGACGTCGCGCGCCCGCGGTAATCGACGTCCGTATCGACGTCCTTAATGCGAACGACGACTTCGCCCTGAGCGTCTGAACCGCCTGAAACAGCCTCGACTTTATACTCTTCAAGACGAATATGAAGTCCAACGATCTGCTGAACCGCCCAAAACATCGAATGAACCGGCCCGTCGCTGTCGGAAACCGCCGCGTTCTTTTCGATCCCATTTTGGGAGAGCGTCGCGGAAACGGTCGCCTTACCTTTGGCGCCGCGCGTCAACTCGAAGGAAACATATTGCCAGTCCGCCGCCGCGCCTGTCGGACGTCCCGTCGAAGTTTGACGGTCGACAATTGCGACGATATCCGCGTCGAAAACGTCCTTCTTCAGGTCGGCCAGACGTTTGAACTCGGCGAACGAAGCGTCAAGTTGCTCTTTCGTGAGATCGAACCCCAGCGACTTGATACGGGCGGCGAGCGCCGCGCGACCGCTGTGTTTGCCCAGCACAAGATCGCTCGTAACGAAGCCGACGCTTTCCGGCGTCATAATTTCGTACGTTGAACGTTCTTTCAGAACGCCGTCTTGGTGAAC
>CAMZHY010000096.1 GCA_947307005.1 uncultured Planctomycetaceae bacterium | reverse complement strand
GCGACGACGATCGGAACCGAAAGCCCGACGGACGCCGCCGCAAGCGCGCATTTCGGACTGAGTTTGCCGCAAAGCGACCGAAATCTGCCGCCGAGACCTAACGCGGTCGCGAGCCGACTTTCGATGAAATCGGACGACAGTCCCAATTCTTCGACGCGCCGCGAAATCCCCTCGCCAAGCTTCGACCCTGCAAATCGCGACGCCGCCTCGGCGCCAAAGCCTGCGGCGAACGTCGAACGTCCGAAATACGCCGCTTTACCAAGTTCTTCGCTGTAAATTTTGAATATCTCGCCGGTTACTCGCGCGATCCTCAGTCGCTGCGCCTCGTCGCTCGCGACGAACGTCGGCGACTCGAAAATCTCGCGGCTCTCCTGAAGAATCAGTTTCGACGCCGCGTCCCATTTCGCAAGTCCGCGCGGCGTTTTCCGCAGTTTCTCAAGCTCGTCGGCGCCGTTCAAAAACGCCTGAAGACGCGCCCGAGGTTCCGGGAGATTGAGTTCCGCGTCGTAATAGAACGTCGGTTCGATCGTCTTGCCCGACGCGCGCGCCATCGCCTCGAGCGTCTTGGTCCAATCCTCGATTCGCTCGCCGACGGCGGAGACCGCCGTGGCGAACTTTAACCGCATTCGTTCGCTCCCGGAAAGAACGACGACGATTTTCGCGGCGCCGAGCGCGGGCGTGAGGACGTCGCGCATAAAACGAACGAAATGACGCGCGGGAGGCAGTCCGACGTCGGTCAAGACGACGCAAAGCTCGACCTTGGCGCCGTTCGCGTCGAGATACTCGCGCAGCGCCTTCTTCACGTCGAACTCCGCCGCGTCGCCAAAGAGAACAAGCTCGCGTTTTGAACCGATAAGTTCGCGCGTCAACTCCGGCGCGACGGTCGAGTCGTAACAAAGCGCAAGCGCGGTTCCAGGCGGTTGCGGACGGTAGGTAAACGCGCTTTCCGCCAGCCCGCCAAGCGCCGCCAGCGCCGACGTCTGACGACGTTCTTCAAGTTCTTCGGGCGTCGCCTTCGGCGTCTCATCCGCCGAATCGTTCAAACTTTCGTTCTCTATTCCCCCGGCGCTAGAAGATTCTGAAACGGAGACGTCGCGCTCGGAACCCTCGACGGGCGCGGAAGCGTCGGAAGAGTCGGACGTCTGCGGCTCCGACGCCCCAGGCGCGGTCAAGACGTTCGAGGAGGGAACGATCTCTTTGGGGACGTCTTTTTGAACAGGATCTTTCGGCGCGGAATCCGTTTCTAAAGGCGTCGCGTCCGCAACGGGCGCGTTTGTTTCAGAGACGTTATTCGGAACGACGACGGGGGGCGCCGTCTCGATTTTTCCGTCGGGCTTCCCGTTCGGCTTCTCGACGTCGCCGCGAGTTCTCCATATCAGCGCGGCGGGTTCCGAAACAGGCGCTTCCTCCGGCGCGGCGTCGTCGTCCGGCTTCGGCGCTTCGACGGCGACCGTCGTCGATCGGTAATCTTCGGCGCGATCGATAATTTCGCGGAAAAACGGATCTTGGAGATCGGGTCTGAAATCGCGCGCCGCATGACGGTAAAGAAGCGTGTAGATCGCGACGAGGACGAATCGCGGAACGATGCACCAGACGAAGACGATCGATAAAAGAAAGTACGACCACCTTGCCCGCGTCTCCGCAGCCGTTCGACGCCGCGCTTCGTCGACGTCCGTTTTTGTTCCTTCGCCGCCCGACGCCCCCGACGCCGTCTTCAAGCCGTCGTCAAAGAGCGCCGCGACGTCTGATTCGGACGGAACTTCGCCTCCAAGCTTCGCTATCGGCGCGCCGAGAACGTCGACGCCCCGTTTGACAACCCGCTCGTCTTCAAGAGACGTGCGCCAACAGTAGTCGTAACGGTTGCTCTGCATTCGCGCCGCAAGAATAACGAGCACGCAGATCGAGCATGAAGCCCAAAAAGTATGAGAAAGCGCGCAGCCCCAAAAGGCGATCGCTCGGGGACGCGAGAAAAGGACGTCCCAAAAACACGCGCCCGCGCAACGCGCCTCTTCCAAACGTCGCTCCTCTTCTAAAGCGCTCTCGGGATTCGCCTCGCGAGCGCGGCGCGCCGCGCCGCCCTGCGCCCGCCATGCGAAACGTTCGCGAGAAGGACGACCGAAAAGACGATAGACGACCGGCGCGTAGCGGCGGACGACCATGATCGCGAAAGTTCCGACGACGCTCGACAACGCCTGAATAACTTTTTCAGAAAAGGTTACGGGGCGGTCGCGTCCTAAAAGTCGCCGACAACCGCCCATCAGAACGGTCAACGCCGCAAGAGCAAGCGCGAGAACGAGGAAGAACAGTTGCGTCGCTAGAAAGAAGAGAAAAGGCCCCGCGAGATTGACCCCGTCGCCGAGAATCATTTTGACTCGCGCGAAAGGAAACGCGACGGCGCCAAGCGCGATCACGAGAACGGCGGACGCGATCTGGACGCGCCTAAGACGTTCGAGCCAACGTTCGACGGGCGCGTCGAAAAGTTTAAGCGTCTCGACGGCGCGAGAATAGAGATACGCGGCGGGATTGGCGAGACGCCCCCGTTCGTCGCGTTCGACGGCGACGGCGCGTTCAAGCTCGGCGACGTCAGGATTAAGGCGTTCTTCACACGCGCGCGCCCACTGGACGACAATCCAGTCCAAAGAACGCTTCTTCCCGCGCGTTTTCGCTCGTAACTTCATCGACGTTTCCTTATTTCAAAACGTTCCCGCAGGCGTTTAACCCCTGTGAAGCAAGACGCCCCGACCCTCGTCAATATAGCCGAAATCGCCCCTGTTTTCAAGAGTCGTCGGAATTTCAGAAATCGACGACCGACGAGATCGCCGTCCTATCGGAAAGGTTGGGGCGAAACGCCGTAAGGATCGCAAGCGGCAGATACCACGCCATATATAATCCTCCTTGGCGCCCCATCCAAAACTGAACGCCGAGCATCAACGCGGCGGAACACGATATAAGCGTCGCAAGGTTTTTCTGCGGCACAAAGAGCGCGTAGCCGAAACAGAAGACGCCGAAAAGCGAAATAATCGGAATCCGATAGAATCGCGGAAGGTACTCCCAAACGTCGTCCGAACGACGCAGGAGCAACGAATGGTTCCCAAACATCGACTCGAGCGCGTCGCCATAGGAAAGCTCGGGGTTCCGAATAAAAAGCAGTACGACCGCGAGCGTCAGCGTGACGGCGGAACACCCTGTGATGAAACGACCAAGCCCTTTCTTCCAGTAAAAGGCGATCCATAACGGGAGGAGCAGGAACGGATAAAACGCAAGCGCCCCCGCGACTCCAAGCGCCATTCCCGAGAAAAATGGACGACGGTATAGGAGAACGGCGAGAAGGATCAAAAGCGCGGGCGCGATATGGTCGAGTCTCGCCGAAAACTGGTTGACGTACGGGAGCAGCAGGTAGAGGAGCGCGGCGGCGAAGCCTGTCTGCACCGAACCGAAATGAACGCGTCCGATAAGTATCATCGTCGCAAGGACGCCAATCTGAAGACAGATCACGCATAGGACGATGAGAGCGCCCTCCTGCGACAGGGGCTGCCAGCGAAAACTCGCGGAATCGCCCATGCTCAGGAACTCGACGTCCGCGTCGCCGCCGTTCCCATCGTCGCCTTCGGACTCGTCAAGCAAAGGCTCGCCGTCGCCGATCGGCGACGGATTCTCGTCGGCGAACAGTCCCGCTTCGGCGGCGCTCGGCGCGATCGGCGCGCTGGGAAGAACGGGAGCGGGACGCGCCGCTCCGAAACTGCCAGGAAGATCGTCCTGTCCGGCGCCGGACGACGTCGTCGAAAAATCAAAATCGTCGTCGGAGGCGCCCGACGCCCAACGCACCGCGCGCGCGGCGGGCCTTTTTTTGCGCGCGGAATCGTCCTTGATCGAGAAACCGAAAAAATCGACGTCGCTTGAAAGTTGTTTACGCATCCGCATATCGGCGACGGCGCGATTCCAAGCGACTTGCGACGGCGCGAAGAATCGATTGACGTCCGCCGTCGCCTGAAGGAACGGGGGATAGCCGGGCCAGTTCGCGATCCGACTTCGCCCGGGATCCGCTTCGTCCGCCGCCGCAAGAATCTGTTCAAGTCGCCATGCGCGAGGAGACTCGCAGGCGTCGCCGCGATTCATGAAGAGATTGGGAATCATAAACGCCGACGCGGCAATACAGGAAAAAACCAATCCCATGGAGTTCATGTTCGGCGTCATGAGGGGACGCCGACGGAGAAACGCGTCGAACGCAAGACGTAGGAAGAGGAACGAGCCGACGGCAAAAAGCCAAAGATATCCCTGCAGGGCCGAACCCATCGCGACGTAAACGAGCCCCGGCGTGAACAGGACGAGGGTCAAAACGTCGAGATTGCGAACGCTCAAAACGCGGTTGAATCGCCCAAAGACCGCAAAGATCAGCAGCGACGACAAATAGAACCACGTCGTCGGCAACATCTCATACTGAAAGAGCGAGGTCGGCACTGCTGAACTCCTCTGCGGAAAAAAGGTCGAAATTAAAGGATCGCGCGCTTGACGATCGGGCGCGAAGAATCCTCGTTTTCTGCGCTTCGACGTTGACGACTAGGCGAATCGACTCATTTTCGCCCGGCGCGACGGCGGAAAAACGGACGTCGTTAAAGACTCCGCTATCCTTAATCGAGACGTCCTCCGTATTGAGACCTTGGATACGACTAACGGCTTCGTCGATATCAAGCGAACCCTGATCAACCGCGACCGACGATATCCGGCTTGCCCTCGATACGGTTTTTGACGACGCCGTCGACGGAAAGATTCCGAATCTCAATCGCGCATTCTTTCAGAATCCAAGCGAGAACGGTCTTCTCGGAAAGAAGTCGCTTGACGCATTTGTCGTAACGAACCTTTTAACCCGCCGCCTCAAGCGTCGACGACAGCGAAGGCGCCTTCTTTTCGAAAATTGCCTTTCATTTCCAAAACGCGCGATTTTAATCGGTCTTGACGCGCCAGCGGAGGTACTCCTCCATAAAGGGCTGGACGCCGCCGTTGAGCACTTCGTGGAAGTTGCCGACGGAATAACCCGTTCGGGAATCCTTGACGCGCTGATCCGGATGCAGGAAATAGTTGCGAATCTGCGATCCGAAACCAACCTTCGCGAGGTTCTTATATTTCTCCGACATCTGCTGTTCGCGTTTTTCTTCCTCGCGCTGAAGAAGCCGGGCGCGTAGCATTTTCCACGCCGTCGCGCGGTTCTTGTGCTGACTGCGTTCGTTCTGACACTGAACGACCGTATTCGTCGGAATATGCGTCAAACGAATCGCGCTCGACGTCTTATTGACATGCTGACCGCCCGCGCCGCTCGAACGGAAAACGTCTTCTCGCACGTCTTCCGGCTTGATATCGACCGAGATCGAATCGTCGATATCCGGGTTCACGTCGACCGCCGCAAAGCTCGTCTGACGCTTGCCTTCCGAGTTAAAGGGGCTGATGCGAACAAGGCGGTGCGTTCCGATCTCTCCCTTGAGGTATCCGTACGCCATCGGACCGCGAATCATGACCGACGCGCTGTTGATTCCCGCCTCTTCGTTGTCTTGGCGGTCGAGAATTTCGCACGTATAGCCGTTCGCCTGCGCCCAAAGCATGTACATGCGCAGGAGCATCTCCGCCCAGTCGTTCGCGTCCGTGCCGCCGTCGCGAGCGTTGATTGTGAGAATCGCGTCGTTCGCGTCGAAAGGACCGTTGAGAAGCGCGGCCGTCTGGAGATTCTGAAGCGTTTTCTCGACCTCCGCGAGCTTCGCGGGAATCTCCGCGGCGGTCTCTTCGTCCTCTTGACCGAGTTCAAAGAAAACGTCGAGCTCGTCAAGTTCCTTAATAATCTCGTCCATCGGCTTGACGAGCGCCTTAAGCGCCTTGATACGGCTAACGACAACCTGCGCCTTCTCTTGGTCGTCCCAAAATCCAGGCGCCGTCATCTGCTCTTCTATCTCGCCGATTTCCTTCTTTTTTTCGTCGTAATCGAGAGAGACTTTAAGTTGATCAAGACCGTTGCGAATCTGCTGCGCGCGGGCAATCTGTTCATTTTCTACCGGCATAGGACGTCTAGACTCCTACTTGACAAACGTTAAGGATCGACGACGCGTTAGAACGTCGTCGATCCCCCCATAAATTCCGATCCCTATTGTATCGGTAAAAGCGCGTTAGACAAGACTTGGAAACGCTCAACCGCGACATTCACGCGCAAACTCACGCCAACGGCTGCGAATTTCGAAAACGCGCGATAAAACGCTATTCGACGCGAAGCTCAACCGGCCCCATCAGTCCCGACGGCGGGTTGGCGCCGTAGTTCGTCGGAATATTGTGATAAATATTCGCCGCCGTGTTGTAGACGTCAATCTCAAGCGTATTCTCCCCGTCGACGATCGCGTCCGTCAGATCGATCGTCCACGGAGGAGTCGGCAGATCGCCGATCTGCCGTCCGTTGAGCCAGACGCGACAGCTCGCGCTCACGGAACCAAGGTCAAGGACGACGCGCTCGCCGTCTTCAAGTTTTTGCGTCCAATCGAAACTCTTCGTATAACGCGCGCCGCCGGAATAGTTGACTAAAACGCCTTGCTTGTTCCAGTCGCCGAGCGTCGTCGTCCCTTCTATGCAGAACAAACGGATCGGTTCCGCGCAGAGCGCCGCGTCGTAAACGCCGGGAATCGGCGCGATTTCAACCTCGACAAACGTCGCGCGCTCAAGGGGCGCGGCGAGTCTAACAACAACCGGCGAAAGAGGCGCGTCGGAAAGAGCCCTGAGTCCTTCGGGAGCGCCGTGTTTAAATCTTTCGTTCCGTTGAAGCCCGCGCCAGTACGTAAAACCGTCGATATTAGTTTTGGACGCTCGCGCCGTTTCCGTTTCTTTTCCGTCGATATAAAGCGCTTTGTACTCGCCGCGCGTTGGAATCATTAACGCAAAAAGTCCCGGAGGCGCGACGAACCCGAGTCGTCGCGGCGCGACGTCCGTCCCGCCGTAAACGTCGTAATCGAGGACGCCCGGCGTATCGAACCACACGGTCGCGAGAGGCGTGCGCTTTTCGGGAACGACGACAAACTCCGGAGTCTCCTCGCGAAGTCCCGTCGACAGGCCGTTGTACGCGCCGTCGTCGAGCCCGTTCGCTTCAATCAATTTTGAAACGCCCTTTTCCGCCGCTCCGTCGCGTTCGATAAAGACGCACGCGCGGCGTCCGACGGAATCGTATCGCATTAGAACCGGAGAATATACGCCCGGAGTCGAAACGATTCTAACGTCTTTTTCAAAATCGACGCGGCGCCCGCCAACCCAGAGCGCCTCGGGCGCGCCGCCGCCGACGTAAACGTCGACGATTCCCGCGCCCGCCGACGAAGACGCGTCCGCGAAACCTGCGGGAACCGTCGTCCAAACGTAATAGACGGAGCCGGATTCTTCGGGCGCGTAGATTTTCTCATTGAAGCCGCCGGTCAGTTTGCCAAGCGCGATGAACCGCGAGTCGATTCGTTCTTTGAGACCGTGATACCCTTCGCGTCCGGGGTTTCCTTCGACGCCCCAGCGCCAAGAGAAGGAGCCGACGTTCCAGCGACGCTCGGTCCCGTCGACGTTGATCGTCGAATTCGGGACGACTTCCTTGACGTCGGCGAGCCGTTGTTCGATCGCGGCGAAATCCGCGTCTTTCGGGAAGGGACCGAGAACCAGATATTTCGGTCCGAAGTCGTTGAGCGCGTTCTTCGCCGTTTCACGCCCCTCGACGGCGACGTCAAAGCGCTGCGCTTCGGCGCCAATCAAGTCTTGACGCGCCGGAAGCCGGAAATCGCCCCAACGGTTGTCGAGCGTCGGCATGAGCTTAAAACGCCATTCGCCGTCGAGCGGAAGTTTAAAAGCGGTTTCCGACGTCGTCGGCGACGGATCAAGAGGACGACTCGGCTTTTCATCGCGCCAGAAAACGACCAATCCCGCCTGATCCTCCGCGTAAGGCCAGCGAATCGTCGTCGTTTGACCGTTTTCGGAATCGTTAATCGTCGCGCCGATCTCGCGGCTCGTTCCGTCCCACGCGTTGTAAAGTTCGGCGCGTCCCGCCGCGCGGAACGTCAGCGCCGCGTTTTTCTTACCTTTCATGACGAAGAAAACGTCCGCTTCGGGCGTCGCGCGTTTCATAACCGAGCACGGCGCGCCGGTCTCCGCGTCGAACGCGTCAAGCGGAAATTCTTTCAGGAACGCGTCAAAGCGCGTCCACATGAGTTGTTCGTCGCCGGAAGGAGCCGAAGCGGCGCCCCCTAGTTCCGAATTCACGCCGGTGCGGTGCAGAACGTGAACGTTGCCGACGTCGACCGCGGCGAGTTTGTCGACGCCGTCGCAGGTCTTTCGCCACGCGTCGTCGGAGCGTCCCGGTTCGCAGCGGAAGTCCTCCGCCGTCGCGACCGTCTTGCCGTCCGCGACAAGCGCGAAGAAAAGTCCGGCGGAACCGCGACGCGGCTGGTCGTCGTCGTGACCGTCGAGGACGACGACGTCGCCGTTGCGCAACGCGATCTTTCCACGCCATCCGGCGCTATAATTTGCGCCCGCGCATATCGCGCGCCCGTTGACGTACGCGGAGCCCGCGTTGTCGCAGAAGAATAGCGCGTCGAACTCCTTAGACTCGTCGGAAAGTCCCGTCGCAACCCATTTGAAGCGAACGTCGCGCTCTAAATTTGGCGACCAAACCCAATGTCCTTCGAAACCGCCGGGATAACGGCGCAGTTTCGAAACGGCGCCCTTCGAACCGGTCTTGTCGCCGACGTCGGCGTTGACGCCGTCGCTCGGTCGCGTCGAGAAGAACGCGGCGGCGCCGCCGAAGTCGTTGCGAACGAGCGATTCAGGTTTCCCTCCTCCGGCAAACATTTCGTCTATAACGCGTTTGAGCGTCTCGTCGCGGCGTCCGTCTCCGTCCGTCGCTTCCGGCAACGCGTCGAGAACAATCACGACGCCCCCCGATTTATAGAGTTCATAAGCCTTTTGAAGCGTCTTCTGTCGAATTCCGCGAATCGACGGAAGAACGAAAACGCGATGGCTCGCGCCCGCGACCGAAAGACGTCCGTCGACGATATCGGCGCGCGCGACGGAATCGTCGTCGATGAAGAGGACGTCGTGCCCCGCCTGGAAGATCCGTTGCGCCGCGTTAAACGCGACGTCGCAGGCGCGCGCCCCGCCAAGACGCGATTGATACGCCGAAACCGGATAGAGTACGACGAACTCCGGCTGCTCGACCCCGCGCGTGAGCGCGAAGGAGAGCCGTTCAAAATACTTCAGGAACGATCCGAACGTTTCCCAATACGGCTGGCGGAAATGATAACACGGCGGAGCCCATTCCCAATAACCTCCGTAGGTCGTGTAATAGAGGCCGTGAAGGTTAAGGAGGTTCGCGCCAAAGAGGAAATTCTCGTTCGTGGCAAACAGAAGTCGCTCGGGAGTCGCGCCCCAGCCGAAACTGTGATATCCCTCGAGCCAAACTCGGGGACGGTTGTAAAAGTGCGCGATAGAAGACGAAACCTTGTTCTTAATGAAGTCGGCGTGACCGCCGGGCGTGTCGTGTCCCGGCGCGGTGTACCAACGGATCGCGCTGAAATAATCGCAAAATTCGCTCGGGTTCCGCCCGCGACTTCCCGGATCGCACGCGTATATTCGTCCGCGCCGCGCGTTCCAGTTGAAAATAGGGATGAAATAACGCTCTTCGGCGAGCCGGACGCGGACGTCCATGAAATCGAGCCGATATTTTTCGGTAAGATCGCCGCAGTCGGCGTCAAACATCGCGGGTAACGCCTTCCAGAGAGGATACCCTTTTCGCGATTCAAATTCTTGAGGAAGATCGTCGTTCCAAACTAATTCGCCCGTGCCAAGTTGCAACTCGTCTTGGAAGAAGTATTCCAGCCCGAG
>CAMZHY010000095.1 GCA_947307005.1 uncultured Planctomycetaceae bacterium | reverse complement strand
GATTTTATATACATCGTTGCAAACGGAAATTGACGGATAAGCTCCTTACTGCTTTTCCCTGTTTGCCGCTGAAGATACGTATAAAACATCCCCAGCCAATTGCAGAGAACGAAGTCGTAATCTTCTGTTCCTTTGACGTCTTCAAATTGGCGCGCCATATCGTCCCATGACTGGGTGCAGAATTTTGCGTATCGCTTATCTGCGTTTTCTCTAAGATTCGAGTTCATATACTGGGTCGCCATTTGATCGACGTCCATGTGATTAAGAGCCCAGAATTCGAAAAGTTTTCCCGTCTCTTCCGCCAGATCGTCAACGTATAAGTCCTTCATTATCGCTCTCCTCATGCTAGACGTAGTTACGAAACGTATCCTCAAGCGTATTTCTCTCGGAGTTAATCAAGTCGTACAACTTTTGTCTCACTTCATAGTCTCTCCGATTATACCGCTCCAGATAGACGTTCTTATCAACCTGATCGATCGGCTTATAGTTTTGATTAAGTTTCCCGAACGCTCGCTCCGACTTGACGCAATATTGAATCCCCAAGTCTCCGAGCTTCAACGCTTCTCTCAAAAGAGAAGCGTCCAATTCGTCTTTAACGAATCTCTTGGCGATCAGAAAATACGACGAATCCGCGCGCCACCCTTTGATCACGTCGTAACCCGACGCGTCGATTTGGTCCTTTTCAATAAACAAAGGCGCAAATCTTCTGTACCTGACCGAGTTGTCTGCGGAACGATGGCTCATCAACTCGGCAATCCATACTAGAGGATCGTACTCGTCAAAGTCCAGAACGTTCAACTCGTCAAGGTCTAAATCTAACGCATATAGGTAGCCCTCCGTATCGTTGCACACGGCCCATTCTCTCGCCAATTCGATATCCGGCGTCAGGTATAAGCCTTTGCCATAATCGTGACGATCTTCGCCTTTTCCAAATTGCGGCGCAAGAGTAGGGTATGGCGAACCATGATATAAAATAATCTTTCCCATTTTACGCGTCGTCCTTTTCCATTAGCGTCCGTTCCGGCGCGGTCGCCTTCAATTCTCTCCGCTTCTCGCCGTTTTCCAAACGTTGTTACTCTTCGCCGTAAACGAGACGTCTTCCCGTCGCGACGAGGGCGTCGATATCCTCGAACGCGTTTTCCAAGCGTTCCTGATGATATTGAAAATAGCCGTCGTAGATTTCTTGGGTCACGCCGCGTTCGTCCCATTCCCGCAGAACGTCGCCGGCGTTCCGTCCCTTGGCGTAGGCGTAGCATTCCAGCAGGTAGCCGAAAAACCGCATTTCTTCATTTGGTCCTGTCTGCATTGTCATTCGCCTCGAATATAAATGGAATTTCTTGGGTCGCCGGTAACGCGCTCGCATTCCCATATGTCAAAGACGCCTTCCGCGCCGAAGGCCCCCAGACCGTTCGCTCGATCTTGCAAGAGCGCGTGGGTTTCCGACGTCGTGAACGCGCGTAACGCGTTCATCGGCGTAAGACCGTACTTCTCCTCGATCATGGCGGAGACGGTCTGATCGTAATAATTCATGACTTCGGGAATCATACGGCTCATACGTTTTTCACTCCCGTAAAGCAAACGCCGTCAATAGCGCGTTGGGTCTTTAAAACATATTGATTCTTCAACTTCTGCGGTAGAAGCAGTTCAAGCGCGACGCTCTGCGTGATTGTCCCCGCAAGATAGAGATTGAGAACGTCGATTGTCCGATCGTTAGCAATCGGACCGACAACTACGTCGTAGTCGTTTTCCGTCGCGCGTCCTGTTCGATGAGCTGTAACGAAATCAAGCCATTGACGATTGGCGCTCTCAAATCGGAGCGTTTCTAGGGACGGCCATCGTTCGTTAGTCTCGTATACGTTCACTATAGGCGCGCCAACTTTACGGACGCGCGCGACGCGTATCGCCCAAGAGTTCGCTTGTTCGAGGTCGGTTGTCATGTAAAAGCCGGCGCCAAAGTCAAGCGATTTCCTTGAATAGCTCAGCCGAGGCTCGCGAACTTCTTGATTACTCCCATGATACAAAATCACCGCGCCGCTCCTCGCTTCTCTCGCCGTTCCGCCTCGGCTCCATGCGCGTCGCCTCGTTGGACGGGGTAGTTTTGCTCTGCCAAATTCTTCTTTCACAGCCCTCGACGTCGCCGCCAACGAACGACCGCGACGTCGAGGGGACGGTAGGCTCCGCAGCGCTCAAATTAATGCTCGCCTTCCGTCGGGACGCTTGTCTTTTACGCAGCGCCGCGCGTTTGACAAGCGTCGCAACTCGGCGCGACGATTTCACGCGCGCGGCAGCGCGAACCGGGGTCCAGCGTCCTAACGCTGGTTACGACTTTTTCACGTTGATCCAATCGGTGTGGAACGGACCTTCTTCGGGCTTATCGACGCGATAATACGTGTGGGCGCCGAAGTAGTCGCGCTGCGCTTGGATCAGATTCGCGGGAAGGTTCGCGGAGCGATAGGAGTCGTAGTACGTGAGCGCGGTCGCGAAGCCGGGGACGGGAATCCCGAGTTCGATCGCGGTCTTGACGACGTTGCGCCACGCGGGCTGCGCGGTTTCGACCGCGTCCTTGAAGTACGGGTCGAGGAGCAGGTTCTCAAGGTTCGGGTCGCGATCGAACGCGTCCTTAATTCTCTCGAGGAAGACCGCGCGGATGATGCAGCCGCCGCGCCACAGAAGGGCGATGCGTCCGCAGTCGAGCTTCCAGTCGTACTCCTTCGCCGCCGCCTGCATCTGGACGAATCCCTGGGCGTAACTGCAAATTTTAGACGCGTACAGCGCCTGCTTGACCTGCGCGATAAATTCCGCGCGGTCGCCCTCAAACTTCGCCGTCGGACCCGAAAGAATCTTGCTCGCGTTGACGCGCGGCGCTTTCATCGACGAAATCGCGCGCGCGTAGACCGCTTCCGTTACCAGCGTGCTAGGAACCCCGAGGTCGAGCGCGAGTTGACTCATCCATTTGCCCGTCCCCTTCGCGCCCGCGCAGTCGAGAATCTTATCGACGAGCGCGTCGCCCGTCTCCGGATCGTCGACCGTGAAGATATCGCGCGTAATCTCCACGAGGTAACTGTCCAGCTCCGTCTTGTTCCATTCGCTAAAGACTTCGAAAAGCTCCTTGTTCGTCAGTCCGAGCGCGTTCTTGAGAATCCAGTACGCGTCGCTAATGAGCTGCATGTCGCCGTATTCGACCCCGTTGTGCACCATCTTGACGTAATGACCCGCGCCGCGGTCGCCGATCCAGTCGCAGCAGGGCACGTCCTTATTCGGACCGACCTTTGCGGAGATCGCTTGGAAAATCGGCTTGACGAGCGGCCACGCTTCCGGGTCGCCGCCGGGCATCATGCTCGGACCGCGCCGCGCGCCCTCTTCGCCGCCGGAGACGCCCGTCCCGATGTAACGGATCCCGCGCGCCTGCAGATACTTCGTCCGGCGTTCCGTGTCCTTGAACTGCGTGTTGCCGCCGTCGATAATGACGTCGCCCTTGTCGAGGAGCGGGAGAAGTTCCGCGATGACCGCGTCGACCGCCGCCGCCGCGGGATAGAGTTCAAGCTCCGGCGCCGGAACGGCGTCCTTCGACTTGATCATGAGCATGATTTTTCGAGGGCTCTTGAGCTTTCCGACGAGTTCCGCAAGAGAATGCGCGCCCGTGAGCTTGTCGCCCTTCGACTGCGCTTCCGGCGTCGCGAGGAAATCGTCGACCTTGCTCGTCGTGCGGTTGAAGACCGCGACGTCGAACCCGTGATCGACCATGTTTAGCACAAGATTCTGACCCATCACGGCCAGCCCCATCAGACCAATATCATACTTTTTCTCTGTCATTGCGTTATCCTTGTCGCGCCTCGGCGCCCGCTGATTTTACGACGCGGCGCGATCTTCGCCGCCGCGTTCGCCATTTCGCCGCGAGACGATTCGCGGGTCGACCGTCTCACGAGAACGCGAAAAGAACGCGTCCAGCTTGATTATACCTTGTTTTCGACGCCGTTCAAAGGGCGCGACGCTTCCTTTTTCTTCGTGTTTTGACGCGTCGGACGTTTCTGAACTCTTGACGGAATCGGGCGCTTGCCTTATGATTCAAGAATAGTAGAAGGGCGTCCTGTCGGGCGCGGACAAGAGTCGAACGCAAGAAGGAAACTCATGAAGGTTTGCGTCGTTGGAACAGGGAATACGGGAAGCGCATACGCCGCGATTCTTTCACTGGCGGGCTGCGAAGTCGCGCTTCTTAAGACGACGGACGCGAATCCGGAGAATTTCGACGCGATTCGTCGCAATCGCGGAATCTCGCTGATTGGCGTCGACGGTTCCAAAGCGTTCGCGCCGATCAAGACGGCGACGCGCGACCCGGAAGAGGCGCTTTCCGATCCGGTCGACGCGATTTTCGTCCTGCTTCAGACGTCGGGACTCGAGCGCGCCGCGTCGCTCGTCGGTTCCGCGCTCAAACGCGCCCGGATGACGGTCGTCTCGCCCGGCTATCTCGGTTCCGTCTTCTTTCGTCGGGAGCTCGGGGAACGCTGCGCGATCTATGCTGAAGGGGAGTCGCCCGCGTACGACTCGCGAATCGAGCGCCCCGGCGTCGTTCGCATCTGCTTCAAGAACATCCGCAACGCGCTCGGGTTCATGGCGCCGGAGACCGCCGCCGACGGACTCGAACTCGCGGGGCGGCTCGTCGACACTTATCGGTATTCGCGCGCGAACGTCGTCGATTCCGCGCTGCGCAACCCGAACCTTGTGCTGCATACGCTCGGGTGCGTCGCGTCCGCGTCGCGCATTGAGTACAGCCAAGGCGATTTCTGGATGTATCGCGAAGCGTTCACGCCGTCGGTCTGGCGCGCGCTTGACCGGCTCGACGCGGAACGAATCGCGGTTCTTCGCGCTTTTGGCGGCGCTCCGACCTCGTATCTCCAAGACTGCGCGTTCCGCAACGCCCCCGATCAAACCGGCGACCCGCTCGAAACGTTTCGCGTCTACGCGCGTTCAGGCGGACCGAAAGGGCCCGCGACGCTCGAGTCCCGGTACCTTACGGAAGACGTTCCGAACGGGCTCGGGCTTCTCTGTTCGCTCGGCGCGGCGCTCGGAATTCCGACGCCCGTCGCGGAGTCCGTCCTAACGCTCGCCGGCGCGCTTCTCGGGCGCGATTTCAAAGCGGAATCGCGAACGATCGAATCGCTCGGGTTCGATTCGCTTGGCGAACTGCGCCGATTCTGCGGCGTCTAGCCCTGCAAGCCCGGCGCGTTTCCTTTCCTCCGTCAACCCTTGCCACGAGGCGTTTTTCATGACCAAACAGGAAGCGGAACAGGAAATCGATCGTCTCGTTCGAGAAATTCGTCGGTGCGACCAGCTCTATTACGTCGAGGCGGCGCCCGATATCTCCGATTACGAATACGATATGCTCATGAAGCGCCTCGAAGCGCTTGAAAAGGAGTTTCCCGAGTTTTCGAGTCCTTCGAGTCCGACGCGGCGCATCGGCGACAAGCTCGACGGCAAGGCGGAGGTCGTTCGTCATCAGACGCCGATGCTGTCGATCGCGAACGTCTACGACGAAGGATCCCTCCGGGAATTTGTCGATTCGGCGCAGAAAGAGTTCGATCGACCCCTTGCGTGGGTTTGCGAGCTCAAGATCGACGGGGTCGCCGCGTCGCTGATTTACGAGAATCGCGAACTCGTTCGGGCGCTGACGCGCGGCGACGGCGTCTTTGGCGAAGATTTTACGGCGAACGCGAGGACGATTCGCGATATTCCGCTGCGGCTCCCCGACGACGCGCCCGAAACGCTCGAGGTCCGCGGCGAAGTCTACATGACGAACGCGAATCTTTCGCGGCTCAACGAAGAAGGACGCGCGCAGGCGCTCGCATCGGGGCGCGAGTTCAAACCGTACGCGAACGCGCGCAACCTCACGGCGGGGACGATGAAGCAGCGCGATCCGCAGGTCTGCGCCGATCGCAGACTCCGCTTTTTCGCGCACTCGACGGGCACGGATCCGAACGCGGTTGCGGCGACGCACGCGGAGTTCATGGCGAAGTTGCGGAGCTTCGGGTTTCCGACGGCGCCCCTTTTCAAGCGTCTGCCGAATTTCGAGGAAGCGTACGCGTACGTGCAGGAGATGCAGACGCGCCTTCACGAGCTCGACTTCGAGGTCGACGGGATCGTGCTGAAGGTCGACGATTTCGCGGCGCGCGACGAACTCGGCGCGACGTCGAAATATCCGAAATGGCTCGTCGCGTGCAAGTTTGAGAAATACGAGGCGCAGACCCGGGTGCGCGACGTCGTCGTCCAGGTCGGCAAGTCGGGCGTCGTCACGCCGGTCGCGGAATTGGAGCCGGTCGAGATCGCGGGGACGACCGTCTCGCGCGCGACGCTGCACAACGCGGACGAAATCGCGCGGCTCGACGTTCGCGTCGGCGACGTCGTCGTCGTGGAGAAGGCGGGCAAGATCATTCCCCACGTCGTGCGCGTCGAAACGTGTTTTCGCGACGCGGCGAATCCACCGGCGCCCTTTGAGTTTCCGAAGACCTGCCCGAGCTGCGGCTCCGAACTCCGCCGCGACCCCGACGGCGTCTTCATTCGCTGCCCCGCGCCGGAATGTCCCGCGCAGTTCCGCGAACGGCTCGCGTTTTTCGCGTCGCGCGAGGCGATGGATATCGACGGAATCGGCGCCGCGATTATCGAGCGTCTTACAAGTCCCGTCGGCGCCGATCTGCTCAATCCCGGCCGCGTCTTGGTTCAACGTTTCGCCGATCTCTACCGCCTGACGAAAGACGATCTGCTCAAACTGGAAGGCTTCAAAGACAAATCGGCTCAGAATCTCTTCGACTCGATTCAGAAAAGCAAATCGGCGGGACCGGCGCGGCTTCTCGCGGCGCTCTCGATCCAAGGAGTCGGCGTCCAGACCGCCAAGGCGATTATCGCAAAATTCCGTTCCTTCGACGCGCTCGAAAAAATTGAATCTCCCGACGAGTTTGCTATAATCGACGGGGTAGGGGACGCGCTCGCGCAAAACCTGTTCGACTTCTTCCATTCGGAAGAAGGGCGCCGCGTTGTCGCGGAACTGCGAGAGCAGGGCGTGGAGACGGTCGCGCCCGCGCTCCCTGAGGACGAGTCGGGCGGCGCGCGTCCGCTCGAAGGAAAAACGATTTGCGTGACGGGAACCCTCGAAGGGTACGACCGCGTCGGAATCAAAGAGACGATCGAACGCTTCGGCGGCAAAGCGTCGTCCTCCGTGTCGAAGAAGACGACGTGGCTCCTTGCGGGCGCCGAACCGGGCGATAAAAAAGTCGAAAAGGCGCGGGAACTCGGGGTTCCGTTCCTAACGGAAGCGGAGTTCAACGCGCTAATCGCGAGCGATGCGAAAGAACCGTCGGAATTCGGCGAACAGTCTGCGTCGCCCGAAACGCCAGCCGCGCCCGAACCGTCCGCGGGCGAAACGAAAGAACAGACGCCGCCGGAGTTCCTCTTCTGACCGTTTTATTTCGATCAACCTCCTTTTCAACAGCGAGTTAAGACCATGAGCGACCAAACGTCCAAGACCAGCGATTCGATCGATCTGAAACAGTCGCCGCGTTTGACCATGAGACGTCTCGAAGGGGCGGAATCGATCGAACTCAAGCCCATGTCGCTCGACGAGTTCGACGCCGCCGTCAGCGCGCGAACGCCGGCGCCCCCCGTCGTCAAACTCGAACCGACGGCGAAGTTCGGAAGTCCGACGACGCCCGCGAGTCCGACGACGCCGTCAAGCGTCGCTCCCAGCGCGTCGACCGGATACGGCGATTTCGGCGCCGAGGTTGAACGTCGAGTCCGTCGCTCCGCTCCGAGCGCGATTCCGGCGTCGTCGCGACCTAGCTCCGACGCCGCTCCTAGCAGCCGCGTTAGTTCGCAATCTAGCGCTGTGAAAGCGACGCAAAGCGCGTCGCGTCCCAGCGCGACTACCGCGTCGAAACCCGCGTCGAAACCCGCCGAACAACCGATATTTAAACCGACTCCCGCCGCGCCCGTAAAGCCCGCGCCCGCCGCGTCGACCAAGCCCGCGACCCCTCGCTTCGACCCGATGACAGGCAAGCCCCTCGCCGCCGCGCAGAATAGCTCTGCCGCTCAACCGCAACGCCAGAAGTCGTCGGGCGCGCCCACGCCGCGTTTCGACCCGAAGACGGGGAAACCGCTCGCGGGAAGTCAAGAAAATCCCTTTGTCAATCCGATCGCCCATTCGCAGAAACAGAAGTCGCCCAGCGCGACGATTCCACGCTTCGACCCGAAGACGGGCAAGCCCCTCGCAGCGGGGCAAAAGGCGTCGAACGACCTTTACGGCGGGCTGTCGAAGGAGGAGTTTGAAAAACTCCATCAGGCGACGGAAGCGCCGTCGCTGCCAAAGAAAAAGGTCCCGCAAATCGGCTGTCTGTTGGCGATTGTTATCGTTGGCGTTTTTGCCGCTCTTTTCCAAGAAACCGGCGTTTTTATCGGCGTCATGGGCGTTTTTGTAGTCAACGCTGTTCTTAAAGCGATCTTTGGCGACAATAACGCCGCAACCGACGGGCAGGAGGACGGGAAGAATTAAGACTTTCGCTTGTAAGATGCGCAAAGAGTTTTTTGGGGCGCGTCATGCGTACATATCGAATCGGAAGCGAGTTTGTCGACGACTTCAAACTCGCGATGAAAGCGACGGTCGTCAATGATCGCCAACCCTTTACGGTCGTTCCCAATCCCTTTATCGCCGTCTTTATCAATGTTTCCAGCGAAGGTTTTTCCGGCAAGGCGGATATGGATATCCCCGTAAAAGATTTCGGGAATTTCGCCGTCGACCTCAAGAATCTGTACGACTCGCTAAAAGGCTCCGCAAGGTTGGAAGAGCCTTATTTCCCGAATAATTTCATTGAGTTTGTTATGACGAAGACCGGGCGCGTCGTCGTTTCGGGTCGAATTCACGATTGTTACCCGCGTCCGCGAACGCTGACGTTTGAAGACGAAATCGATCAGACTTATTTGCAAGTCTTTGCGAACGAACTGTTCGCCGATTTCGGTAAATAAGCGGAACGATAAACGACCATGCGATATGACAATCTTTCAATTCGAGGAAAAGTCGCGTATATAATCATGTGCTTTGAGAGATATATTCTCCTAAAATATCCTCATAAGGACATGACGCTGGTTCTGAAATTCATGTGGAATATCGTGAACGATAGCGATTTCATTGACAATAGCGCGTACAAATACATGGAGATCATTCCGGACTACCTTTACGAGGCGCCCGATTTCGATTCTCTTGAAATGGATTACGTGACAAGGGAGGAGTATAACAAGTTTCTTGAACTGATTCCGCGTCCTGAAACGGATCCTGAATTTAATATCATCATGCATCATATCTACGACGTCGCTATGCTTTACGCATATACGGTAGTAGAATTGAATTCGCAGAAGATTAGGAACGATATCGCCGAAGTCGACGGCATATTAGTGAAAAACAAAATAGAGCTTCCCGACGTCAAATTGATACCGTCAGATTCTAAAGAATGGGACGGCTGGGGAAATTTTATTAATCCGTATTCACTCTCTATGATTTTGAAGAAGTGAGTTACCCTAAAATTTAAGCGCCGACTGTTTTTTGAAAATAACCCGACGTCGGTTGCAACCCGATGGGTAAAATGTCGTCATGAATACGAGATATGATCAACTTTCAATTCGCAGCATGGTCGCTTATTTAATTATGTGCTTTGAAAAATATGTCGCGGAAAAATATCCAGAGAAAGATATGACGTTAGCGGTCGAAATTTTGTGGAATATTGTCGATCATGTAGCATACATCGACGTCGCCGCTTATCGGTTTCTCGAGATTATTCCCGATTATCTTTATGAAGCTCCCGATTATAAATCACTGGAAATGGAATCGATAACAGAAAGC
>CAMZHY010000094.1 GCA_947307005.1 uncultured Planctomycetaceae bacterium | reverse complement strand
AATGCCGGTTGCTCTAACTAAAATTCATCGCGCTCCGTTGCGCTTCCTGTGCGACGATTTCTAGGTTTTCATTTTCTCTCTATCTTTTGCTTTTACTCCCGGTTTTTTGAAAAATAAGAAGACTGGGGCGGGTGAAGAACCGGCGTTGTCGAAAGAGGACGCATAGCCGCCATATGGCCGGCAAGTTCTCTTAAACGACCTCTATGCTATGAGTTAGAATATTCTCTTTTTTCTCAAAGGGTTTGCTATATGAAAAAGGTCTCCCTCTTGCTGTTGGGATTGTCTTTGGCGTTTGCCTTTAACGTCGGCGTTTTTGACGTAAGTTACGGTCAGAATTCGCCGAACGCCGACGCGGTTCAGAATTCAACGGAGTTCAATATCCGTTGGATCAGCGACCAGCGGGTTACGGGCGTGAAGAAGGAGGCGGCGCACGCTACGTATATCCCTTATTCTTCGCGCGAGGCGCTCGCGTCGGACGAATGTTACGACGCGCCGTGGCTTGATTCTAACAGCGATCTCGTGACGAGTCTCAACGGAACGTGGAAATTCCGCTGGATCAAAGGAACGAAAGAAGGACCCGGTCCCAGCGAATTTCAGGCCGCCGACCTCGACGATTCCGAATGGGACGACATTCGCGTCCCGATGAACTGGGAGATGACCGGCAAGTATAACCTCCCGACCTACAACAACACGGGCTATCCCTTCCACAATCATCCGCCTTACGCGACGGAAGGTTACGAAGAACACGGGATTGTCGATCACAACGCGACGGGCTTCTATCGCCGGACGTTCGATTTGCCGAAAGAATGGTCGAACAAGGAGGTCTTCGTCCATTTCGACGGCGTTTACAGCTGCTGCGTCGTTTGGGTCAACGGGAAATTCTGCGGATATTCTCAAGGCTCCAACACGGACGCGGAGTTTGACATAACTTCCGCGATTCAGCCGGGCAAAAACCAGCTTTCCGTTCGCGTCTATCGCTGGTGCGACGGCTCGTATCTCGAAGGGCAGGATATGTGGCGCCTGAGCGGGATTCACCGCGACGTCTACCTTGTCGCCAAGCCGAAGACGTTCATTCGCGACCACTATCTGACCGTCGCCGACCAGAGCGCGGACGCGACGTCGGGACGGCTCCAAGCGGTCGTAACCTTCGACAACCGAAGCGGCGTCGATTCTGTCAAGACGGCGCGCATAGAACTGCTCGACGCCGACGGCGCCGTCGTGGCGAAGGACGAAAAAACCGTCTCCGTTAAAAGCGCTAGCGCCGGAAACGTTACGCTTTCGACCCCGAACCTTTCGGGACTCGCCCCGTGGAGCGCGGATCGACCGTACCTTTATACCGTGATCGTCTCGCAGTACGACCAGTCGGGCAAAGAAGAGATGGTCTTCGCGACGAAATACGGGTTCCGCAAAATCGACGTCGTAAACAAGGGCGACGACCATTATTACACCGTCAACGGCAAGCGCGTTTTCTTCAAGGGCGCCGATATTCACGACGCGCATCCGCTTTACGGTCGTTACGTCGACGTTGAAACGATGCTCAAAGACGTTACGCTGATGAAGCAGGCGAACCTCAATATGGTTCGAACGAGTCATTATCCTCGCTCCCCGCGCATGTATACGATTTTCGACGCCTTCGGAATCTACGTTATGGACGAGGCGGATCTCGAATGTCACGGGAACCAAGGGCTCACGCGCGATCGGAACTGGACCGACGCGTTTGTCGACCGCAACGCGCGGATGGTTCTGCGCGACCGCAACCACCCGAGCGTCGCGTTTTGGTCGCTCGGCAACGAGAACGGAAACGGCGACAATATGCGTCGATGCTACGACGCGGTCAAGAGACTCGATTCCCGTTTCGTCCATTGTCACGGCGAAGACTCCGCGTCCGATATGTATTCTGAAATGTATACCAGCGTCGGATCGGCGAGGAATCAGATGCGCGGACGCAACGGCAAGCCGTTCTTTATCTGCGAATACGCGCACGCGATGGGGCAGGCGGTTGGCAACCTTGTCGATTACTGGCAGGTGATCGAGAACAGCTCCGGTATCGTCGGCGCGTGCATCTGGGACTGGGTCGATCAGGCGATCTACGATCCGGCGCGCATCCGCGACGGCAAACTTGTCGACGCCGACGGTTTTCACGCGTGGACCGGCGGCTACGACTACGACCCGTGGTTCGACCGTCACAACAACAACGACAAAGCCTTCCAAGGCAACTATCTGAACAACGGAATCGTCACGCCCGACCGAGCCTTTACCGCCAAGCTGACCGAAGTCAAGAAAGTCTATCAGTACGTTGAGTTTACGTTAAACGGCGACGTCCTGACGATTCGCAACAAATACCCCTTCGTGAACCTGGGCGACCTCTTCTATCTTACGTACGTCGTTCGCAAAGACGGCGTCGACGTCGAAGAAGGGCGCATGGACGTCGACGTTCCCGCCGGAAAATCCGCCGACTATACGTTGAAACTCAAGACGAAGACGGACGGCGACGCGGAGTATACGCTTCTCACAGGGCTTTGTCTGAAGGAGAAGCAGCTCGGGGCGGACGCGGGGTACCGGCTCGCCGACGAGCAGTTTATCTTGCAGGAACGCGGCGCGCTGCCTCCCGTCGAAGCGGAAGGCGCGCTGTACGTCAAGGATAACGTCGTTTTCGGTAAAGATTTCACCGTTCGTTTCAATAAAGACGGCGCGATCGCTTCTTACGTCTATAAAGGCGTCGAACTCCTTGCCGGAGCGCCCGAATACAACGACTTCAGCCGCATCGACAACGACACGGAAGGAAAGCAGGCGCGTCGCGACGTTAACGACGGCGACGGCGGCTACAATTACGCCGACCCGCAGATCAGAAATCACGAGATCGTCGAACCGCTGACGCTTCAGGGGAACAAAGCGACGCTCACAATGCGCGCGACGGGCGAAAAGACGAACTATTCCGTCGCTTACGTCGTGTACGCCAACGGCGTCGTCGAGATGAAGACGACTTTCGAGCCGCAGCGTCGCGGACTTCGACGGCTCGGACTGGGAATGCGATTCGCGCCGGGATTCGACAACATCGAGTATTACGCGCGCGGTCCGCAGACGAACTATCGCGACCGCCAGACGGGCTCCTACCTTGGACGCTACGCGACGTCGGTTCGCGATATGGTCGACGAAAACGTCCACCCGCAGACCTACGGCGACCGTCAGGACCTTCGCGATCTGCTTCTTATCAATAATCTTACGCCCGTCAATCTACGCGTCCAGACCGAAGGCATGGTTAGCTTCTCCGTTTCGCATTTCGACGAATTGGAATGGGATCATGACCTTCATTACACGCGGTTGCACTGGTCTGATTTGACGAAGCGTCCCGAGCTTTTCGCGCATTTCGACTACTGGCGTCGCGGAATCGGCAACAACAGCTGCTTCTCCGACTGCTGTCTGCCGAAGTATGAAACGCCGTATCCGGGCAATTATCAGGGCGCGGACGAACTGAGCTACAAGCTCCGATTTACGCCGATCTCGACCGATATTCCGACCGTGAAAAAAGACTCCGGACTCGACAGGTTCGATTTCCTCTACGCCGGCGAACGCCCGGAACATAAGATGTTTATCGTCAAGGACGGACGCGTCGTTTGGCGTTATGACGATCCGGACGGACGCGGCGAGATTTCCGACGCGATTCTTCTCTCCGACGGGCATATTCTCATGGCGCATCAGTACGGAATCCGCGAGATCGTCCCCGATTTGAATACGGAGGACGGATATTCCGTCGTCTGGAAGATGGACGCGCCCAACGGTTACGAGATTCACAGCCTCCAGCCGATTGGAACGGACAAGATTCTCTACGTTCAATGCGGTCGTCCTTTCGAGGCGGTCGTGATGGAGATTCCGTCGATGAAGGAACTCAAGCGCATCCCGCTCCCCTTTAGGGACGGCGGCTCCCACGGGCAGATGCGCAATATGCGTCTCACGAAAGACGGAACGCTTCTTCTGGGTTCCTTTGAATACAACGCCGCGATTGAGTTCGATTCCAACGGCAAGGAACTCCGACGTTGGGAATGTCCAGGCGCGTGGGGCGTCGAAGAACTTGAAAACGGCAATATCCTCGTCGCGAGCAACCGCGGTTTCGTGCGCGAGTTTACCCGCGACGGCGAAAAGGTTTGGGAATTCGACTGGAAAAAACAGGGCCCGCCCGCGTTCGTCAAGGTCGACGGCGCTTTCCGTTCCAACGTGAGCGGACAGAAGGCGCATCGGCTACCGAACGGCGACACGGTAATCACCAACTGGCAGAATCTCTGGAGCCGCGAACTCTCCGATCCGATCGTCCCCGCGATTCAAGCGATCGAAACGACGCCCGACGGCGACGTCGTATGGAAACTCTCCGCTTGGGACGCGCCCGCCGATTTGGGACCGTCTACCACGATCCAGTTCCTTAACGAGCCGGTCGATCGCACGAAATTGCGTTTCGGCGAGTTCAAATGACGCGGTAATTCGTCTCGCGGCGTTCTGAACGACGGTCGTTGTTCTGGACGCCGCGCGACAGACCTGTTATTCTTTTGGAAAACCGACCGCGCTTGCGTCGCCGTCGGTTTTTCGATTTTCCCTAGACGACGTTCAAATTTCCTTTCACATAACGAGATAACGAAACGATGGATTTAAAAGAACGCTATAACGCCGCCCCGGAGCGGTATGACGCCGGCGAGCAAATGTTTCGTCGGTGCGGACGCTCCGGCGTGTTGCTACCGAAGATCAGCCTTGGCTTCTGGAAGAATTTTGGCGACGCCGCGCCGTATGAACGAAGTCGCGCGATCGCCCGATACGCCTTCGATCATGGGATCGTGCATTTTGACCTCGCCAACAACTACGGTCCTCCTTACGGGACCGGGGAGGAGACGTTTGGACGGCTGATGGACGACGATTTTCGACCGTATCGCGACGAACTGTTCATTTCCACCAAAGCGGGCTACGACATGTGGCCGGGGCCTTACGGCAACTGGGGGTCGAGAAAATACCTTATCTCCAGTCTCGATCAGAGCCTGCGCCGCATGCGCCTCGATTACGTGGATCTGTTCTACAGTCATCGCTACGACCCCGACACGCCGCTTGAGGAAACGCTCCAAGCGCTCGTCGACGTCGTTAAACAGGGGAAAGCGCTGTACGTCGGTATTAGCCGCTGGCCGCTCCAAGCGCTGGAGTTTGCCGAGAAGTACCTTCGCGAACGCGACGTTTCGCTGTTAATCTATCAGGACCGCGTCAACCTCCTTGATCGCGCGCCGATCGAAGAGGGAAAGCTCGATTTCTGCCGCGATAAAGGGATAGGCTTCATCAGTTTTTCGCCGCTGGCGCAAGGACTGCTGACGGATCGCTACCTCAACGGCGTCTCCGAAGACAGCCGCATGGCGCTCAACTTCTCCCTGAAACGAAGCGCGCTCACCCCCGAACTTCTCGAGAAATTGCAGGATCTGAACCGACAGGCGGCGGAACGCGGCGAAACGCTCGCGGAGTCGGCGCTCGCTTGGGTCTTGGAACAGCCGGGCGTTACGAGCGTCATCGTCGGCGTCAGCCGCGTCGAACAGCTTGCCGTCGACCTCAGGGCGATCGCCAAAACGTTGTGACGACGCGCTGACAAAAAGCGACGAAAAGGCCGACGGACGTCATGCGTCGTTCGTCGGCTTTTTTGTTTCGTCGCGGTTTCTTGACGACGTCCTTGTTTTTGTGAAAATGTTTTTACGAGAAAACCATTGACACGGCGTCAGCGACGGACTATAATGACGTTGTTGACGCCGTGTCAACGAACGGGCAGAACTAGAAGGAGACGTTATGATTAAAGGAACGCCGGAGTTGCTGGCGGAACGCCGCGAGGAAATCGTCAACGTTTGTGAAAAACTCTATAAGACGATGAGCTTCAAGGAGATTACTCTCAAAGAGATTGGCAAGGCGGCGCCTTTTTCGCGACCGACGATCTATAATTATTTCCAGTCGAAAGAAGAAATCTTTCTGGCGCTCTTTGAGAAGGAATACGACCGCTGGAGCGACGCGCTCGCCGTGATTTTGAACGAGCATGACGTTCTTTCGCCGGAAGAACTTGCGGGCGCGATCGCCGAATCTCTCGCTAACCGCGAACAGCTCTTGAAGTTGCTTTCGATGAACAACTACGATATGGAAGCGAACAGCCGCCTTGAGAGGCTGACGTCTTTCAAAAGAGCTTACGGCAAATCGATCCAACTCTTGCGCGAACTTCTGAAAAAATTCTGTCCCGAGACGACCGACGCGGAGATTCAGAATATCGTCTATGTCTTCCTTCCGTTCATGTTTGGCGTCTATCCCTACGCCGCCGTTACGGAAAAACAGAAGGCGGCGATGAAAGAGGCGGGCGTCGAGTTTGTGAGTCGGTCTATTTACGAGATTACCTATGACTGCCTGATCCGACTTCTTGGAAGTCGACGTCGAAGCGAAAAGGAGATGAAATAATGAGTAAGAAAAACATTGGCGCGACGCTCGCCCTTTACCCCTGTCTCGCCGCGCACAGTCATCTGACGGTTTCCCTCGTTCAAGCGCATTATATCAACAAGGGAATCCACGAGACGGGAAAACGCTCCGTCAATATCGTCGTCGCGAAGAAACAGCGCTTTGACCCAACCCGAAATACGACGGTATACGAGAGCAAATCTACGCGGAGAACGCGCGAAATTTGCTCTTGAAACACGGCGACTTTACGGCAAAATCGCGGGCGGCGTTCAAACGGCGTTGAGTCGGGCGAAAACGACGACGGACGTTCGTGTTGAAACGTTTAATAACTCTGTAACTTGACTCGACGAGATATATAACCGAAAGGATAAACCATGGAAAAAGCGATAGCGATCCTCATTCCTCTTCTGCTGATCGTCGGATTTGTCGGCTGTTCCGGCGGTAAGACGTCCGATACCGCCGGCGTCGGCGCGACGACGGGCGGATCGTCGGCGACGTCGGAAACTTCTACGGACGCGGCTCCAACAGATTCCGGTCAAGACGGTCAAAAAGTTTTGGTCGTCTATTTCTCGGCGACTGGCACGACGAAAGGCGTCGCCGAAAAGATCGCGGCGATTGAAAACGCCGAGCTTTATGAAATCAAGGCCGCGCAGGAATATTCGACCGCCGACCTCGACTGGAACGACGAGAAAAGCCGAACGACTTTGGAACAGAAAGATAAGAAAGTCCGCCCGGCGATCGGAAGCGAACCGCTTTCTCTCGAGGGATACTCTAAAATTTACGTCGGCTTTCCCATCTGGTGGGGCGAAGAGCCGCGCATCCTGGATACCTTTGTGGAAAGCTATAACTTTGACGGGATTACGATGATCCCGTTCTGCACGTCCGGGAGCAGCGACGTCGGCAGAAGCGATAAGAATCTTGCCGAACGCGCGGGAAGCGGCGACTGGCGCAAAGGCCAGCGGTTCGGAGGAAACGTGTCGGACGATAAACTCCGCGCTTGGATCGACGGGTTGAAATGAAAGTCGGGGGAGGGCGGTTCATGCAAGGCAAAGGGAAAAATATCGTCAAGAAGGTCGTCGACGTCTGCATGACCGTCCTCCTGCTTTTCCTGATCGCGTATCAGGTTACCGGGGAGAAATGGCACGAATGGCTCGGCGTCGCGACGGTCGTCGTTTTCGTTTTGCACCATCTTCTCAATCGCAAATGGACGGCGTCCCTTTTCAAGGGGAAATACAACGCCTACCGCGTCGTTACGGTCTTTGCGACAGCGCTTCTGCTGACGTCCGTCGTTCTGACGGCGCTCTGCGGCATGGCGATGAGCGCCCATGCGACTCCGTTCTTGTATGGATTCCTGCCCGCCTCTTTCGCGCGGCGTTATCACCTCGCCATGTCCTTCTGGACTTTTATCCTCGTCGGACTGCATCTAGGCTTGCACGTTCCGGCGTTGACGGCGGGGATTCGATGGAACGGCAAGGTCAAAACGTCGCTTGCCGCGGCGTTTGCCGTCCTTTCAGGCGTTGGATTTTGGCTTTTTGTCAAGAATCGCATTCCGGAATATCTTTTCTTCCGCATGCATTTTGCGTTTCTCGACTATGAAAAAGCCGCCGTCCTCGTCTTCGCCGAGAATCTCGCGATCCTTACCGCGTTTACGTTTCTTGGCGCTTCTTGCGCTTCGCTCGTCAAGTCCTCCAAGAACATGAACGACGGCGGAAAACGCAAGAAGGCGACGACCGCGATTCTCGTTGTCGTCGCGATTCTGATCGGCGTCGCGCTGACGTTACGCTGACTTCATGTCATATAACGCGTCTGAATCGCTTGCCCGCGCCTCGTCCGACGATTTCTATCAGCCCGACGACGTTTCCTTGGACGTCGATTCCTCATAGACGCCGCCGTCCGTATTGTCAAAGGCAATCGCTTCCTCGTAGATTTTGTCTGTCGCCCGCGATTTGAACTCTGACCGTTCATTCTTGTATTCCAGGTCGACTTTCCGAAAATCATTCTGCGGGCGTTGCACACCGTTCTCACGTGAAAATCAACGCCAAGAGTGAATATTCACAATTCATTCACACTTTTTTCAGTGAATTAAGTGAATGAAATCTATCGTCAGTTCCCAATCTTGAAATAATAAACGCGGAGGGGATAATGTTATTGAAAAAGAAAAGATCGAATCGACCGCTGGAATCCAGCCCCAGCCAAAGGAAGTTCTTCATATGGAACAGGAGAGATTCCTACTTCGTCGGGCTGTACTGTCGCGAAGTTATAGCCGAGACGCCGGAGGACAAGACGAGACGGCTCGTCCAGTAGGACTTCAAGGAAGGGAAAGTCTAGGAACATGACGGATCGGAAGAGCTCCGGTCCACGCTGATCCTATCATGATGAAAATCTTTGAAAAACAGAGGAAACGTCAGTAAGTTTTTAATAGAAATTTTAATACGGCGAGGACAAGCGACTTTTTAACGAGGTTTCGCATGAAAGATATGTCTCAAGCAGTTCATGAACTCTGTTCATACGGTTCGGAAAGAGAATGGTTTGAATTTAAAAAGAATTGGTTTGAACCGGTAGAACTCGGAGAGTATATTTCCGCTTTGTCCAATAGCGCCGCTTATTTAGGGCGAAAAGAGGCTTTTTTTGTTTGGGGCGTCGACGACCGTTCCCATGAGATTGTGGGGACGACGTTTCAACCGGACTGCGACGTCAAAAACGAGCCGCTTACACATTTTCTTGCGAGGCAGACGTCTCCCGAGAACAATTTTACCTTTGAAGACGTCGTCGTCGACGGCAAACGGATTGTCGTTCTGATAATTCCCGCCGCAAAGACGGCGCCTACCGCATTTAGAGGCGAACGTTATATTCGCGTCGGATCGAGTAAAGAGAGTTTGCGTAAGTATCCGGAAAAGGAGTCTTTTCTCTTTGACGTTTTGCGGCATGGTTTTCCGACGATTGAAAACACTCCGTCGAAATATCAAGATCTGACGTTTGAAAAGTTGCTTATCTACTATGGCGCGAAGGGGCTAAAGCTCAATCCCAAAACATTTGAGAAGAATCTTGAATTTCGTACGGAAGACGGAAGGTACAATATCCTTGCCCAACTTCTTTCGGACGATTCCCATATTCCGATCCGAGTCGCTATATTTGCAGGAAAAACGAAAGCGGATAAACTCTATTCCGTTAGAGAATTCGGTTATCAATGCCTGCTCTATTCCCTAGACGAGGTCTTGCGGTATGGAGACGTCCTCAACATCATCCAAGCCGACGAGTCCAATCGTGTCGTTGAAAGAAAAGAAACGCCGCTTTTCGAGAATAGCGCTTTTCGGGAGGCCGTCGTCAACGCGTTCGTTCATAACGCTTGGACGACGGGGAACGAACCGATGTTGACCGTTTTTTCTGATCGAATCGAGATTCTGTCGAGAGGAACGTTACCCCCAGGACAAACGATGCAAGGTTTTTTCGCGGGAGAATCTGTTCCGGTCAACCGTAAGCTCTCCGAAATTTTTCTCCAACTTCATATTAGCGAGAAAACGGGAAGGGGCGTTCCGATCGTCACGAGTTTTTACGGGAAGGACGCT
>CAMZHY010000093.1 GCA_947307005.1 uncultured Planctomycetaceae bacterium | reverse complement strand
CGATGGCGGCGCTTGACGCGAAGAAGCACGTTTTCTGCGAGAAACCGCTCGCGATCTCCGTCGACGAAGCGCGAGAGATGACGGAGGCCGCCGAAGCGCGACCGGGACTTCTTAATTCAGTGAACTATATCTACCGGCGATGTCCGGCGAACGTCTTTGCACGTCAGATCGTCCAAGAGAACTGGTTCGGCAAGCTGCTTGAAGCGCGTTCCTATTACAATCAGAGCTGGGGCGGGCCGAATACGGGGGGCGGCTGGCGATTTGACGCGAAGGCCGGGGGCGGCACGCTCGGCGATCTAGGTTCTCACGCGCTCGACATGCTCTATTTCGTCACGGGACTTCGTCCCAGCGAGGTCGTCGCGACGCAGGTCGCGCACGTCAAAGAACGAATGTTTAGCGTGACGAAAGAAGACGGTTCGACGGCGCGCGAACCGAGAAAAATCGAAGTCGACGACGGGACGAGGGTCGTCTATAATCTCCCCAACGGCGGAATCGGCTCGCTGGAATGCACGCGCAACGCGTGGGGAACGGAGAACACGCAGGGATACGAGTTCTATTTCGAGAACGGCGCGATTCGATGGTGTTACGACGACGTGAACTATCTCGAAGTTTACGAGTCGGGGATGCGCGCGCGCGGTTGGCGACGGGTTCTCTGCAATCAGGGCGGCTTCGCTTATTGTCATTTCGCCGGCGGTCACATGGACGGTTATCGCGACTTCCTGACGTCGCAATGCTATGAAAATATGCGCGCGATCGAAGGAATGGACGCGATCGCGCCCATCGCGACGTTCCGCGAAGCGTATGAGGTCGAACGAACGATGGAGGCGATTCGTCGCTCGTTCCGCGAACGCCGGTGGGTCAAACTCGAGGAAATTCATTGAAGCTCATAAGCGCGCGACGAAACGGAACGACGTTTCTATAATCTGAATACAGATTCTTTATCACTTGCTTGACAATGGCTTTCCTCTATATTATGATTATGTTGTAAAATCAGTGTAACACGCCTTGGAAATACGACAAATTCAACTCACTCCGACACGAGGAGACCTTCAATGACTTCCCGTCGCCCCGCGTCCGTTCTCCGAAAGTTGTTCGGTTCTCTGAAATCGCGCGACTCGTTGAAATCCGCGCGCGAAGGTCGTCTTTTGCGGTTGGAAGTCTTGGAGGAGCGAACTCTTTTGACGGCGTCGGCGGGCGTCGCCGCGACGGACGCGATCTCTTACGAAGGTTCCACTTCGGACGTCGGAATATGGCGGATCGAGCGCGCGGAGGCGTCGGCGGACGCTCTGCCCGTCTCGTTCAAGCTTGCGGGAACGGCGGGTTGGGACCTTGATTATCGTCTTTACGATTTGTCGACGGCGAGTTATATCACGCCGACGTCGGTCTACAATCAGGAGTTGGGCGAGTATGAGACGATCGGGGAAGCGACGATCCCTGGCGGTTCGACGGCGGTCGAATTGGAATTGCAGCCGAACGCCGACGCGTTGCAGGAGACGCGGGAGAGCGCGACGCTAACTCTTTTAGCGTCGGACGAGTACGACGTCGTCGGACCGGGCGCGACGATCGAGATCGTCGACGCGAATTCCTGGTCGATCGACGTTTCGACGAGCGACCCTAGCGCGTCCGAGTCGTCGACGTCGGATTACGCGACGTTTACGTTGACCCGCAGCGGTTCGCTCGCGCTTTCGACGGCGACGACCGTCCGCTTTGAGGTCGGCGGCTCCGCGACGCCTAATTCCGATTACGCGCTTTACAACGCGAACTCGCAAACCGTTAGTTTAACTCCAGTTAGCGGAACGAACCGACATTACGGCTGCGTTCAGATTCCCGCCGGTCAAACGAGCGCGACGGTTCAACTGCGTCCGATCAACGATTCGAACTGGGAACCGACGGAAACGGCGACGTTCGAGGTCGTTCCGAATCCGTCGTGTTATTACAACGTGGGCTTCTCGTCGAGCGCGACCGCGACGATCTCGGACAACGACGCCTGGACGCTCAACGTCGCGGCGCTCGATTCCGAGGGCGCGGAGACGGGCTACGGCGCGCCGTCGAATCCGCTCGTCTTCCGTTTTTCGCGTTCGGGCGAGACCGACTTCTCTAAGCCGACGACCGTCTGGTTCGGACTCAACGGCGCCGCCGCTTACTCGAGCGATTACAACTTATCCGGCGCGTCCTATAACTCGTCTAACGGCTACGCGACGGCGACGATTCCCGCAAACGCGTCTTACGTCGACGTAACGCTAAACGTCGTCGACGACGCGCTCCTCGAGTCGACCGAAACGGTCGGCGTTTTTTTACGGAACAAGCCGACCGGCGCGAGCGGCTCGGACTACGAACTCGGCGCCGATTTTTGGGCGACCGGGACGATTTTAGACGACGACGGCTGGTCGGTCGACGTCGTCGCGACCGACGCAGTCGGTTCGGAAACGATCCCCGGCGCGACTTCCGACCCGATCGTTTTTACGCTGACGCGCAGCGGCGAGACGAACCTTTCGAAAGCGACGACCGTCTATTATCGACTTTCCGGACTCGCGACGTATTCGAGCTCGTACTCGTCGAGCGACTTTACGATTTCCGGCGGTTCTTACAATACGAGTTACGATTACGGAACGGCGACGATCCCCGCGAATTCGACGTCGACGACGATTACGTTAAATCCGTACAACGACGCCCGTTACGAAGACGACGAAAGCGTCGTTTTCACGATCCTCGACCGTTCTCCGACCGCGCTCTCGCCCCCGCTTGAATTTCAGTATGCAGTCGGCGCCGCGCGCAGCGCGACGGCGACGATCGCGGACAACGACCGTTGGACGGTCGAGGTCGCGGCGACCGACGTCGCGGGCGCGGAGACGGCGTCGGGAACGACGGCGAATCCGGTCGTCTTTACGCTGACGCGCGGCGGCGCGACGGACCTAGCGCAGGCGACGACCGTCTATTACGAATTGACGGGCGCGGCGGTTCCGGGCGCCGACTATTCCGTCTCGAACGGAACCTTTTCGGCGCCCTACGGATACCTTACGATTCCGGCGAACGCGACGTCGGCGACGCTGACGCTCAACGTGATCGACGATTATCTTATCGAAGATCGCGAATCGATCGTTCTCCGTATTTTAGAGAGCGTTCCGAGCGCGTTCAATTATTCGAACCCGGACGTTCAATACGGATTGGGAACGACGAGCGTCGCGAACGCGTTCATCGACGACAATGAAAATCGGACCGTCGTCGAGATCGCGGCGCTCGACCCGTTGGCGCGTGAAACGCCGCCGGGCGCGCCGAGCGACGGCGGAACGTTTCGAATCACGCGAATGGGCGACGCGACTTCGGCGTTGACCGTCTGCTATACGACGTCGGGAACGGCTTCGAACGGGGTCGATTATTCGAGTCTTTACGGAAGCGCGACGATCCCCGCAGGCGCGACGTTCGTCGACGTCGCGGTCACGCCGACAAACGACCAGAGCAAAGAGTCGACGGAAACGATCGTCGCGACTCTTTACGCGCGGGAAGACTACTATTATTACGGCTCGGAGCTTCCTTACGTCGTCGGAACGGACTCGACCGCGACGATCTATCTTTTGGACGACGACCGCGACCCGACGGGCGGACCTTACGTCGTTCCCGAGAACGGCGCGGTTCCTTTGAGCGCGTTCGCAGATTTGGAGTCGGCGGGTTGGACGGTCGATTGGGATCTGGACGGGGACGGCGTATTCGGCGAGACGGGACTCGACGCGAGTCGCGGAGTTGAAACGGGTTCGTCGACGACGTATCAGGCGTTCGGAACGACCGCGACCGACCCCGAGCAAAGTTATCCAATCTCGGCGCGGGTAACTCGCGGCGCGTCGAGTTGGATCGCGACGACTTCGGCGACGGTCCGCAACGTCGCTCCGCAGATAACGCTCGCGGCGCCAAGTTCCGTCGGCGTCGGCGCGACGGCGACGATCTCCGGCTCGTTCGTCGACCCCGGCGTCGACGCGTGGTCGGGAACGATCCTGTTCGGCGACGAAGCGCCCGGCGCGTCGCCCGTTCCGCTGACCTTAAACGCGACGACGAAGACGTTCTCCGCGTCGCATGGCTACGCGTCGTCCGGGTGGTTCGACGTCGTCGTCTCGATCGACGACGGCAAAGAAACGTCGACGTCGACGCGGCGCGTCAAGGTCGGCGCGCCCGCCGCCGTCGCGATTTCGGTCGAAGGGAGCGCGACGGCGCTCGTCTCGGGCGCGTCCTCGGTCGCGTTGAAATCGTTCGAGGTAAACGGGAACGGCGAGAACGTCGATCCTCGAACGGGCGAAACGGTCTTCCAACGCTTTAAGATCCGTAATCTCGGCGCGGAAACGCTGACGTTCGACGCGTCTTCGATCTCGGCGCCTTCGAACGTCGCGCTCGTCGGGTCGTTTCCAACGTCGCTAGAACCGGACGAAGAACGCGTTTTCACCGTTAAATGGACGGCGCGCGGGCCGCTCAACGGGACGCTCTCGATTCCGACGAGCGACCCGGTCGTTCCGAATTTCAGCGTCGGGCTGACCGGCTCCGTCGCGCCGTATTCCGCGCCGACGCTCGACGGATTCGCGCTCCTGTACGATTCCGGCGACGACGCGACCGATAAGATCACGTTCAACCCGATATTGACGGGAACCGTCTCCGGGAACCTTGCGGGAGGTCGCGTCGCAGTCGAGTTCGACCTGAACGCCGACTCCGTCGAAGACGGGGTCGCGACGGTCTACGTCTCCGGCGGCTCGTTCGAGTTCGATCCTCGAACGGTCGACGCGTCCTGGCCGCGCCCGACCTCGGGTTCGACGAACGTCTCCGTCCGCTATCGACTCGTTCACTACGACGACCTGGGCGCGGTTCTGTCGACCGGCGCGTGGAACGCGTTCGCGTATACGCTCGTTCCGGAGCCGGTCGGAAGTTTGACCGTCTCGAATTTGAGCGTTTCCGAAGGTTTAAACGGCGGCTGGACGCGCCCCGGGAGCGTCGTTTTGAACGGCTCGGTCGGCGGTTCGGGAACGCGTCGGCTCGAGATCGTCGCCGGTTCCAATAGAACGACCCAAACGATATCGTCGTCGACGTTCGGCGTCTCGCTTCCGTTCGGATTCGACTACGGGGGCTCGACGACAATCCAGGCGCGCGTCGGCGCTTACAATCCGACGTATAAAACTTACGTTTACGGGGCTTGGTCGTCCCTTTCGGTCGCGCCGCAGCTTCCCTCCGTTTCGTCGTTCGCCTTTCAAACGAATTCCGAGACGGGTCCCGCGCTCGCGGGAACGCTTAGCTCGGGGATCGGACGCGGCTATTGCGAAGTCGAGATCTCCTGCGGCGGAGTCGTTTTAGGGTCGACCTGGACGAACGAAAACGGCGCCTTTACCTTCGTTCCGAGAGGCTTGCCGGTCGTCGACGGAGTCGTTAGCGGAACGGTAACGGCGCGCGCGGTCTATCGTCCGACGACCGGCTCGCCCATTTTCGGAACGCCCGCGACGACGACGATCAATTACTCTCCCGCGCCGCGCTACGCCTATTCGACCGCGTCGCTCGTCGAGCCGGGCGCAAGCCCGTCGACGACGTCGGTTCCTTCGTTCAAAGTCTCCGGCTCCTACGCGTCGGACCTCGACGTCGCGTTCGAATATCGTTGGAAACTCTCGTCCGAGTCCGACTGGTCGACGCCGACGTTCGTTCTTGGAACGCTCGACGACGAGCTCAACGTCGACGAGGACGCCGAGAATCTCTATTGGCGCGGAACGTTCTCCATCGCCGACCTTTACGCGATTACGAGTCCGAGCGCGGGCGTGAGCGTTCAGACGCGCCCTCTTTTTTACGACGAGATCGTCGGCGATTACGTGGGGACGTCCTCCTGGTCGACTTTTTCGGCGACGTTCGTTAGCCCGACGTTTAGCGTCGCGACGATCGCGTCCGCCGCGCTTGCGAATCCGACCGACGGGCTCGGGCTGGTCTCGTCCGACGCGACGATCTCCGGAACGATAAGTTCGACCGGCGAACTCGCCGGGGTCGCGGTCGAATTTTACGTCGGCGAGACCCGCGTCGGTCGAACGACGACCGATTCGAACGGGGCGTTTTCGTTCGAGCCGACCGGATTGACGACGGGACAGGTTCAAATTTCGGTCGTCGCGTCGCAATGGAATCCGACGACGCGCCAATACGAGAGCGGAACGGCGCAAGTCGTTTCGTTCGAGTACGTCGCGTCGTCCGTCTCCGCCCCGAGGATCGAAGAACTTCGACTTGCGGACGACACGGGCTTCCTCGGGGACGGAACGACCGCGAACGCGACGATCCGGGGGCGACTCGCGAATTCGGACGGCGAAAGCGTCGACGGGCTTTTAATTGAATACGACGTCGACGAAGACGGCGCGCCCGACGGCTGGACGCGAACGAACGCGTCGGGCGAGTTCTATTTTACGCCGGAATTGCAGCCGGGCGCCCGCGTCGTTCGCGTTAGGGCGACGCGTTGGGATTCCGCCGCCGGAACGGAGGTCGCGGGTTCTTGGTCAAACGTCGCGCTGACGCTCGTCGCGCCGCAGAATCCCGTCGCGCCCGAGATCCGCGCGTTCGGACCATCGACCTATCTATACGATTCGCAGGGAGTTAAAACGACGTATTCGACGCAAGTCGCCGGGCTTGCGAGTTCGGAAACGGGCTTCGACGACGTTCGCGTCGAATACGAAATTCTTTCGGGCGGTTCCGGAACGCATATCGGGACCGTTGGACCGCTGGGCGAGTTCTGCTGGGACTCGACGTCGATCGTTCCCGCGTCGGACGAGACGAACGTTTCGATCCGAGTTCGCGCCGGTCGTTGGAACGAAGCGACGAACACGACCCTCTGGGGCGCCTGGACGACGACGTCGTTCGTCTATCGGACCGCGACGGAATCCGTCGTTCTCGGCTGGAAGAACGAAACGTCCGATCGTTCCGGCTCGAGTTATTACGAACGCAAGATTTCCGGCTCCGTCGCGCCGGGCGAAGGGGTCGTCTCCTATTTCGTCGAATTCGATCTCGACGGCGACGAAACCGCCGACGGTCAAACGACGCCGAACTCGCAGGACGACTTCGCCTTTTACGTCGAGCCGACGCGAACGTCCCTTTACGTCCGAGTCGTCGACGAACTCGTCGACGGAACGACGCGCGCGGCGAGTCAGGGCTGGCAAACGATCCCGATCTCGTATTACCATGTTGAAAGCGAGTCCGGGTCGACAACGCTCGACCTTTATTTCGTCGACGACGTCTTTTACGAGCCTTATCTTCAGGTCGGAAACTATTTTGGAACGTATTCGTATTTAACGGTTTCGCTCGATTACGATTACGACGGGACCGCCGACGCGACGCTCTCGCCCGACTCGCGCGGCAGGATCTCGCGTTCTTCGATCGTCAACGCGCTCGGAGACGAGGGCGTCGCGATTAGAAACGGTTTTTCAATCGTTTACGCCTGGATCTCCTACCCGGCGGCAAATAAAACCGACAAGGTTCCCGTTCCTCTTCTGACGGAAAACGCGTCGACGGAAGAAGTCGCGCGATTCGGATCGTTCGTCGCGTCGGCGGGAACGGTCCTGGATTACGACCCGACCGAAGACCCCGACGCGTCCGCTTCGTCGTCGACTTCGCGGGAGTTCGATTATCAGACGACGCCCGAACCGGCGACGAATACGGCGACTGCGGCGCTAAGCGTCGGCGCCCAGAGCGACTGGGACGTCCTGCGCAACTCGCCGATCCCGGAGATCGCCTTCCCGACGCTCGACGGCGAGGCGGTCGATCTTTCGCGCGACGTCGCGCTTCTTCAAGCGCTCGACGCCGTTTCCGACTCCTACGACGCCGCCGTTCGCGCCGCGCAAAACGCCTGGACGTCGACCTACCAGACGCTGCGCGACGCCTACGACGCGACGGTCGACGCCGCCTGGAACGACTACAGCCGCGAATACGCGCGCAATTCCGAGGAATTCGAAACGCTCCAGGCGCAAACCTGGGAAAGTTCCGACGAATACCAGTCGATCCAAACGACTTATCAACGCGAACTCGCCGCGATCAACGCCCAAAACGCCGCGCGGACCGCCGAAATTTCGTCCTGGTATTCGACGGAGCTTCAGGCGATCGTTAGTTATTACAACGCGCACCGTTACGACGCGCACACTTCGGCGTGTTCCAGCTACTATCATACGAACGCGTGCGAACTTTGCGAGCTTCAGGAAAGAAGACGCGAAGAAGAAGGTCTGGCGCGACTGGGCGCGCTGCGTTCGCAAAAAGAGTTGGCGTTGAACGCGGAAACGCAAATTCTGACGGCGCAAGCGCAGGCGCGTCGCGATTCGGCGCTCGCTGAATCGAAAGAAACGTTCGAAACCGCCCGCAACGACCGTTTGGCGCAACTGGCGCAAAGCGCGTCGCAGTTCGGCAAGAATTACGAGATCGCGGTCGCCAACGCGATCTACGCCTTCTACGCGGACGAAACGACCGGCGGTTTGGCGGGCGCGGACGAAACCTATCGAAACGCGATCGCCTCCGCCGCGCAAACGGCGACGTCCGCCTCATGGAGCGCCGTTCGCGCCGCGATAACCGCCTGGAAAAACAACGCGTCGACCCCGTCCGATTGGGGAACTTACGTCGATTCGCTTTACGCGCTGTCGCAAGCGCGGGATCTGGCGGACGCGAACGCTTACGTCGCGCGGGTCGCCGCGTCGGCGAGCGCGCAAAAGACCGCCGATCTCGCCGCCGCCGTCGCTTATCGCAATTACCTGACCTCGAACGCGACGACGACTTGCGCCGCCGAATGCGGCGATATCGAAAGCGTCCGAACGCTTCAAAACGCCGTCGCCTCCGCGACGGCGGCGAACGAGACCGCGACGAGCGAACTCTATTCGACCGAACTCGTTTCGCAGATCGAAACGAGTCTTTCGTCGCGGTTTGCGAGAATCGACGAATACGTCGCCAACGACGCGACAAGGCGTTCAATCTGGTATTCCTGCGCGACGTCGCTGGTCGGGGTCGCCGATTATTCGATTCGCAACGCCGCCCAGGACGCGATGAATCGCGCGCTGGAAATCCTTTCAAAGGAGGATTCGATCGGTCGTTTTGCGGACGAAGCGGCGCTTTATGAAACGCTGATCGATTCCGGCGAAAGAATTCAAAGGGAAAAACTCGAAATCGACCGGGATTTGCAGACGTCGCTCTGGTCGGCGCTTGGAACTTACTGGAAATCGGAGATCGCGACGGCGACGAATAAGTCGATCTCGACCGAAAACGCCGACAACGTTTACGCGACCGCCGTCGAAGCGGCGGACAAGACGCTCGCGCTCGCGGAACTCGCCGCCGAATCGACCGCCGCGACCGCGCAAATCGCGTCCGAACAGACGCGCCTTAACGCCGAGCGAACGCTGACGCAAACGACCTCGCAGACGCTGTTCGGCTCGTATTTTACGTCGTTAATCGCGGCTTGCGGCGAAATGACGAACGACGCCGTCGGAGACTATTACGCCTCCGCCGTCTCGGCGCTCCAATCGGCGTTCAACGCGCAAGTTTCGGCGAATTCGACGCTCGAATCGTCCTTGATTACAAAAGCCGTTGGATACGCGACCGCGTCGCTCGGGCTGGATACGACGCTCGCCGCTTCTTATATCAACGCCGTTTACGACTATTTCGCGACGCAAAACGGCTCGAGCGCCGCCGCGTTGAACCGAACGAAAGCGAGCGACCAGGCGGAGATCGACGCAAGGATCGCCTACTATTGCGCCGTCGAAAGCGAAAATTGCGCGCGGGATCTTGCCGTCGTCGAAGCGAACGCGGACGCGGCGCGGCGTAAGCTGCGACTTTTAACCGCATGGGGCGAATACGTCGTCGACGTCGCGTGGGACGTCGACAATCCGGATTACGATTCATATAGCTATTCGTATATGAATTACTTTTCGACGGATCTCCCGACGACCCAAACCGCGACCCCGTCGTTCGGGTCATGGTGGAACAACGTCCCGACGCAGTTCGCTCAGGTTCCGATTATATCGGAGGCTAGCGCGGTTCCCTACGACGCGTCGACGCTGTGGAACGCCTTCGACTCGCTGAACGCGTCCGTCGTCTCGATGGAGACGAAGAACGCGGAACT
>CAMZHY010000092.1 GCA_947307005.1 uncultured Planctomycetaceae bacterium | reverse complement strand
GACGAGGTTCCGAATGCGACCGGGTATCGTTTCATCTGGAAGAATCAGAGCGACGCCTCGTATAACGTCGTTCTTCTTGACGCGGCGACAACCTCGCATCAGATGACGGGGCTCGACAATAGCGCGACCTACGTCTGGAAAGTTCTCGCCCTTGGCGACGGCGCCGCGTATCTCAACTCCGAGTACTGCGCGACGCGACGCGACAGACCGCAACAAACGCTCGCAACGCCGACGTTGACGGTCGTCGGCGCGGCGACCTCGCTGACGCTCGACTGGAACGCCGTCACGAACGCCGAGCGATACAGCGTCTCCTATAAGCTCGCCGGCGCGACGACGTGGACAAACGTCAACGTCGGGACGAGCCTTACCTATACGTTTGCCGGTCTCGAAGAAAATACCGAATTTGAAGTGCAGGTCAAAGCGATCGGCGACGGAATCGACTACAAGAGCGTCTATTCGAACGTCGTCCGCGCCCAAACGACCGCGACGTCCTCCGCCCTCCTCGACTTCGGCGACGAATTCTTCGACGAGATGGAAGAGGAGGATTTTGACCTCCTCGCTACGAATCTCGGCGCATAACATTTTGGCAAACTAAACGTCCACGCAGGCAAGCGCAGAAAAAGAAAATCGCGCCCGAGAACTCAGAGTTGTCGGGCGCGTTTACTTTGCAAACGTTTGAAGCATTTGACGTCGCCGCCAACGAGCGACGACCTAGAGTTTTCGACGGCGCGCGCTCAAACGCCGTCTCGCGCCGTGGGGCGAATACCGTCAACCGGGACGTCTCGGTCTAGCCGGCGCGGCGGGCGACGACGGGGTCGTAGTTTTCAGCGTCGGCGAGCGACCAAGTCATGCGGTAGGCGTCTTCGTCGGCGGCGCTGTAATATTTGCGTTTGATCCACTTGGCGCGGAACCCAACGCTGCGGAGAAAGACCTGCGCGACGACGTTTCGCTCGCGAACGACCCCGACAATCTCGGAAAGAGACGCGCCAACCAGAGCGGCAAGCTCGCGAAGGAGCGCGGAACCGACGCCCGAACGACGTTCCGTATCGAGAACGGCGACGCTGAGAAGTCGCGCCGTCCTGTTGCGCCTTTCATAAACGACGTAGCCGACGACGTCCCCCTCGCGCTCGGCGACAAGGCACCCGCAGCGGTCGAGCGACATGCAGAAATCGAACTCTTGGACGGTCCACGGATATTCGAACGTATCCCTTTCGATCGCCAAAATCGCGGGGACGTCGTCGCGCGTGAAATTGCGAATAATCGTCGGAGAATTAGCGCGGCAATAGGAGGGGTCGAAAGCAAGCAGGTCGTGGTTGTTCAAGGCGTTTCTCCTGACTCGGTTCGGCGACGCGAAATTGCGCCGCGAGCAAGTTCCGTTCCCACGTTGGGAGCGCTTCTGTGGGGACTATAGAAAAAGACGCCAAAAAAAACAACGTCGCTTTTCGCTTCAGAACAAACGCGCGGGGTCTCTTTTTTGTTCCAAATCTCCGACAAAACCGCGCCGGACGGCCAAGTTATCCGCCGTGAAAAAAAATTTTTGGAATAGACCGTAAAAGCAATAATCGCCCCCGTCGGCGCGCTTGTATTGGCGCGCGACGACAAGAAGAAAAATGAGAAAAACGGGATATTTGCGTTTACGCGCCCTTGTAGACAGAGACGAAAGACGTTAGAATTATGGGGCAAAATTCGATCATGAACGAAGGGCGCGGCGGCCGCGCAGCGTCTTTGCGACGTCGTTTCGCGCCTTTCATTCGTCGCGTTTCCCGAAGAAACGCGCCGCTTCACTTTATGGCGAGGTCAAAGATGAACGTCATTTTAGCGAGCCTAGCGGACTCTTTTTCGTCCGTTCTTTTCATGGACGCCGCCGCGCCGCCAACTGCGGCTCCGGCGGGAAGCGGTCCTTTCCAAGCCGTTATCATGGTCTTCTTGGTTCTCTTGGCGCTCTTCTTCATCTTCATTCTGCCCGCAAGATCGCGCGACAAGCAGACGCAGAAGATGATCGACTCGATTAAGATCAACGACAAAGTTCTGACGACGGGCGGCGTTATCGGCGTCGTCTGCTCGGTCGACCCTCAGGCGGGCGAAATCGTCCTGCGCGTCGACGACTCGAACAACGTTAAGATTCGCTTTGCGATTTCTTCGGTTTACTTCGTCTTCAACAAGGACGCGGCGAAGAAAGACGGTAAAGATAAAGACAAGGATAAAGACAAAGGCGCTAAGAAATAAGCCTCTCGCGTCCCGTCCTTGTCGTCCCTTCAAACAGGAACTGACGCGCGCGCCTTCGGCAAACGCGTCGTGACTTTATAAACCGAATCGCGGTTACCCCGCGTCGTTCCCCGCGCGTTTCGGTCGCAAAGAACGTTTCGGAATCTCGTGTTAACTCATTGACAAATTTGACCCAAATGACTAACGAAAAACTCTCGTTAAGCCCCCTCTGTTTAGGGCTTGTCACGATTTTCGCGCTCGTCGTCGGCATGGCGACGACCTCGACTTACGCGCAGGACGAACCGACCGCCGACCAGGCGGCCGCCGTCGCGACCGAAACCCCGTCCCCAGTTGCAGAGGCGCCCGTCGCCGACGCCGACGCTTCTCCCGAAGCGTCCGACGCCGCGCCGTCGCCCGAAACCGCCGCCGACGCGGCGCCCGTCGCCCCGACGGCTCCCGTCGTTACGGAGACCTCCGTTAAGGAAGTTCCCAGCGGAAAATCGACGGCTCGCGGAATCTTCGTTTTCGGCTCTTTCATTCTCCTCTGCGTCTTGGGATACTTCTTCGCGAGAATCTGCGGCAAGAAGTTTAAGTCGCCGGAAATGAAGACGGGTTATTTCATCATCTTCTTCTGCTTCTTCGGAGCGCTGATCTCGACGATCAAAGGTCTTTCCGAACACCGCGTCAACCTCGGCGTCGACCTTCGCGGCGGTTCGATCCTCGTTTACGAAGTCAGCCCCAACAAGGATTCCGGGCACGACACGGTCACGAACGAGGACATGAACGGACTCAAGAACGCGATCATGCGGCGCATCAACCCGTCCGGCGTTCGTGAAATCTCGATCCAAGAGCTCGGCGCAAACTCCGAAATCAAGATCACGATTCCGGAAGCGGACGACGCGGAAGTCGCGCGTCTTGAGCGCGTTATTAACGACACGGGCCAGTTGAAGTTCCGCATTCTCGCGTCGACGGCTTCGACGGATCAAGGCGAACGCAAAGCGATCGAACAGGCGCGTCGCCCCGAGTTCGCCAACGACTGGAACATCTCCCTCGAAGTCGACGGTTTGGGTGACGGCGTCGTCGTCGGCGCCTCGTGGCTCCCCGTCGACCCGACGCAGAACAGCATCGTCCATCCGGACTGCGTTTCGCGCCCGTCGCAATATAAGCCGCGCGAGGATGAAGTCGGGACGGAATCAGTTCCGCAGGTCGACGTGCTCGTTCTGGAACTCGCCGACAGTTACGACGTCAACGGTTCTCACATCGAGTTCGTTCAGGAAAGCGTCGGTCAGCTTGGCGAGCCGGAAGTCATCTTCACGATGCGTCCCGAAGGCGCCAAGCATATGCAGCGTCTCACCGACCGCTACAAGGCGAGTTCCGCGCGCGATACCGGTCGTCAGCTCGGCGTCGTCTTCAACGGTCGTCTCTTCAACGCGCCCGCCATCCAGAGCACAATTAGCGATCGCGGTCAGATCACGTTCGGTCACGATCTGTCCCCCGAATCGCGTCAGCGCATTCAGACCGAGGTTCGCGACCTGATCGCCGTCATGCACGCCGGCGTTCTTCCCGCGACCCTTTCCGACAAGCCGGTCACGAAGATGGTCACCGGACCGACCCTCGGCGCCGACACGATTCGCAAAGGCAAGAGCGCGATCATGTGGGGCGGAATCATCGTCCTGATCTTCATGATCTGCTACTACGGGTTCGCGGGCTTCATCGCGGCTTTCGCCGTTCTCATGAACCTGTGCCTCATCATGGCGGCGATGATCGCGATGCGCGCGGCATTTACGCTTCCGGGTCTCGCCGGTCTCGTCTTGACGGTCGGTATGGCGGTCGACGCGAACGTCTTAATTTTCGAACGCATACGAGAAGAACTCCAAGGCGGCGCGGCGCTTCGCATGGCGATTCGCAACGGTTATCAGCGCGCGTTCACCGCGATTTTCGACTCCAACATCACGACGATGCTCACCGCGTGGATTCTGTATCTCGTCGGTTCGGAGCAGATCAAGAGCTTCGCGGTCACGCTCTTCCTCGGCGTTCTCTTCAGCATGTTCACGGCGACTTACGTCTGCCGTATCATCTTCCAATCCTGCGAAAAGGCGGGCTGGATTTCCAAGAACTGCATCTCCCCGCTCCTTCCTGGAATCAAGCCCTTCAAGCGTCCGAACATCGACTTCTTCACGTTGGCGAAGAAGACCTACATGATCTCCGTCGCGATTATCGTCGTGGGCCTTATCGCGGTCGGCGTTCGCGGCAAGGGAATCTTTGACGTCGACTTCGTCGGCGGCGTGGAAATCCAGACGGTCTTCACCGAACCGATCCAAATTGCCGACGTTCGCTCGAACCTTAAGGAACTTCCCGACCTCTCCGTCAGCGAACTTTCGCTCGCGAAGGACCGAGACGGCAACCCGGTCGCCCCGAACACGTGCTACACGATTAGCGCGTCCTGCCCAACCGACAAGACCGCCGACGAGTTCCGCGTCGAGGTCGAGAATCTTATGAAAGCGAACTTCGCCGATAAACTCCGCCATTATTCGATGGAATATACGATCGGAGACGTCGTCGAAGTCACGCCGACGGGCGCGACGGTCGCCAAACCGCAGATTACGGTCGCCGTCAAGACGAATCCCGCGCTCAGCCGCGAAGTTGTTTACGGTTACTTTGAAGACTCGCTCCCCGAAGACAGCGACCTGACCTTCGACGTCACGAACGACGCCTACCAGGCCGGTTCCGACGCGGCCGCGACGGAATGGAACGTCGTCTTCGATTCCGGCGACTCCGACGCCGTCAAGACGGTCTCCGACGCCGCCCAGCAGAGCGTCGCCAATCAGTCTGCGTTCGAAGCGTCGAACACGGTCGGTTCGTCCGTCGCGAGTTACGCGCGAACGCAGGGCGTGCTGGCGATCCTCGGAAGCCTCGTGTGCATCATCGCGTATCTGTGGTTCCGATTCCGTCACGCGGTCTTTGGACTTTCGGCGGTCGTCGGTCTTGTCCACGACGTCTGCTTTACGCTCGGTCTGATTGCGCTGAGCTACTGGCTCGCGGCGTTCCTCGCGTTCCTCGGCGTCATGCAGTTCAAGATCGGCCTTTCGACCGTCGCGGCGTTCCTCACCCTGATCGGTTATTCGCTGAACGACACGATCGTTCTCTTCGACCGTATCCGCGAAACGCGCGGCAAGTCGGAAGCGCTGACGGTTGAGATTATCAACCAGGCGACGAACCAGGTCTTCACGCGTACGATTCTGACCTCGCTCACGACGGCGTTCGCCGTGCTCGTTCTGTACGTCTTCGGCGGCGCGGGAATTCACACCTTCGCCTTCGCGATGCTTATCGGCGTTATCGTCGGTACCTACAGCTCGATCTTCATCTGCGCGCCGTTCCTCTACTGGCTGCTGCAGCGTCGCAACTCGAAGACGCCGTCGCAGCGCGTCAAGAAATGACCTGCTAGCCGCGTAGCGCGGCGCGAAAGCGTCTAAAAATCTAGGGCGCGGCGTTTTTACGACGCCGCGCCTTTCTTATTGTGGGATTGCAAGCGCCGCTCGTTTTCTTTCAGCCTTTTCATTTTCTTGAAATCTCCTTCGACGCGAGATATAATCGAAGAAACGCGTCCTGTTTTTTGATCGTCGTTTTTTCAGAAGGAGCTAATATGTTTGAAACGTCAATCTCAGTCGATCGCCGCCAGTTTCTGAAGCGACTCGGCGCCGCAGGAATCGTCGGCGCCGCGCTTCCGCGTCTTTCGTTTCACGCGTTCGCGCTCGGCGAAACCGACGCCGCAAAGCCCATCGCCGCCGACCTTTCGACGCCGTCGGACGTAATCGACGACGAGATGAACGCGGTCTACGAAGAAATCAAAACGCCCTTCAAATACGGGATCGTCCTGCCGCAGGAGGACGGCGACCCCGTCGACAGCCCGAACGTTTTCCGACTCGACGGAGCATGGTATATGATCTACCTGCGCTTCCTCGACAAAACCGGCTACGTCGCGCGCCTTGCGAAGAGCGACGACCTCGTTCATTGGGAGACGCTCGGAACGGTCGCGCCCTTCCGTGAAAAAGGATGGGACGCGTGGCAATGTTCGCCCTCCGCCGCGCTCGTGGATCATGTTTGGGGCGGCTCCTACGCGCTTCAACCGTACGACGGAAAATACTGGTTCACCTATATCGGCGGCGAAGGAAAAGGTTACGAACCGGACCCGCTGAAAATCGGGCTGGCGCATACCGACGCGCCGACCGTCGCCAAAGAGTGGACGCGTCTCGACGAGCCGATCATGTCTCCCGACGATCTGGACGCGCGCGACTTCGAGAAAACGACAATGTACAAGACGTCCGTCATTTGGGACCGCGACAGGACGCTCGGTTTCCCGTTCGTATGCTTCTACAACGGCAAGAGCGTCGCGTCGGGACGATCGGTCGAGCGCATTGGAATCGCGGTCTCCGACGATCTTCGAAAGTGGCGCCGTTATGGAACGGGTCCGATTATCGACAATGGAAGCGGCATTTCCGGCGATCCTCAGGTCGTCAAGATTGGCGATCTCTGGTGCATGATCTATTTCGGAGCGTTCTGGAAGCCGAAGGCGTTCGATACGTTCGCCGTTTCCCGCGACCTTAAGAGCTGGCGGAAATGGAACGGCGCTCATCTCGTCGAACCGTCGAAACCGTACGATCAGACGTACGCGCACAAGCCGTGGGTCGTTAAACACGACGGAATCGTCTACCACTTCTACAACGCCGTCGGCGACCAAGGACGTTGCATCGCGCTGGCGACCTCGAAGGAACTCTGACGCGTTTATTTCAAACGCGTCGTCACCTTAGCTTCTCAATGGCAAACGAAATGAAATCGACATTTTTTAAAAGAATTCTAGGAGCCGCCGTCCTCGCCGCGGCTTTTCATTGTTTCAACGCGACGCAACACGTTGGAGCAGCAGAACTTAAAACACCCATCAACCGTCACGCCGTCGTGGAACGTCATCGAATTCAAACAGATAAGCTCGATCTCCTGCTCCCCGTCGGCAACGGCAATTTCTGCTTCAACGTCGACGGCACGGGACTTCAAACGTTCAAGGGCGACGTCCTTTCGCATTGGGGCTGGTTTTCGGAACCCCTTCTCTCCAAATATACTTGGGACGACGTCCCCGTTACAGGAACGTACTACCAAGGACGACTCAAGGGAGGGGACGAGTTTCCTGCGGATCGCCATGACCTTTATCTTTGGATTCGAAACAGCCCGCACCAGGCGAATCTCGCGCGAACGCGGTTCCTGCGAGCCGACGGAACGCCGATTAAACCGGAAGAAATCAAAGACGTCAAACGCGATCTCGATCCATGGACAGGAATCCACCTGACGAGTTTCACGCTCGACGGACAGCCCTTTGAGGTCGCGACCTGCGTGAGCGACGACGTCGCGCTCGATTCGACGGTCGGCGTCAAAATCGACTCGCCCCTCGTCCGCTCCGGCGCCGTCGTCGTTGAAATCGCGTTTCCCTATCCAAATCTCAAACACGGCGCGTGGTCGGGAGAATTCTCCGATGCGGCGCCCCAAACGCCCTTTACGATCGTTCGTCCAAAAACGCCAACGGACGTTTCGTCCATTCTTGTCAAGCGCGAGTTGAAAAACGAGTACGCGCGCGGGGTCGTCGGGGATTATTCCTATGGAATTCGCGTCGACGCGGTCGGGGGCGCCGTCGAACAAGTCGGCGACGCGTCGACGCTCCTCGTAAAAGGAAACGACGCCGCGGAGGCGCTTGAACTCTCAATAACGTTCGACGGCGGGGATTATTACGCGCGTCCCTGCGACGATTCGGCCGCGAGCGCGGAACATGTCGCTTTCGAGACGGTTGAAAACGCGTCGAAAGCGCGTTGGGAGTCCTTCTGGCTTTCCGGCGGCGCGATCGACCTTTCCGGCAGCGCCGATCCCCGCTGGAAGGAACTTGAGCGTCGAATCGTACTGTCGCAGTTCCAGTTGCGAACGAACGCGGCGGGAAGCTGGCCATGTTCGGAATCGGGACTCCTCAATATCTGCCCATGGAGCGGTCGTTTCCACATGGAAATGGTTTGGTGGCATTTGATCCACTGGCACGCGTGGGATCGCGCCGAACTAGGCGAACAGGCGACGAAAATCTATCCGACGGTCCAAGCCGGCGCCGCCCAACTCGCGCGACAGCTCGATTACAAGGGCTTCAAGTGGCAGAAGGAAATCGCGCCGGACGGACGCACCGCGCCGTGGGTTGGCAACCTCGTCTTGCTCTGGAAACAGCCGCATCCGATTTACTTCGCGGAGATGGACTATCGCCGCGATCCGAGTCAAGCGACGCTCGACAAATGGTCTGAAATCGTCGAAGAAACCGCCGTCCACATGGCGGATTACGCGACGCGCGACGAAAACGGCGTTTACCACCTCGATCCCGCGATGCCGCCGAGCGAAGTCGGCATAACAAAAGACGATATTTTCGACCTCGCCTACTGGCGTTGGGGACTCGATATGGCGAACGTCTGGCGCGAACGCCAGGGCAAGGAGCGTTGCGAACTCTGGGACGAAGTTCGCGCCAATCTCGCGCCCCTTCCGCAGAAGGACGGTCATTTCATCCGCTCCGCCTCATGGAGCGACGACTTTGAAACGCGCAACTGGGAGCATCCCGACCTTATCGGAATCTACGGCGTCATCCCGCCGGTCTCCGAGGTCGATAAAAGCGTCGCGCTTGAAACGGTCGAACGCGTCTTGAAGGAATGGCAGTGGGAACGCTGCTGGGGCTGGGATTTCCCAATGACCGCGATGGCGGCGGCGCGACTTGGGCGCCCCGATCTCGCTGTCGACGCGCTCATGCTCAACTCCACATGCAACGTTTACGGCGTTTCCGGCGCGAACTTCGGCGGCCCCGCCGTCGGCGGCGGCAAGGGCGAATACCTTCCGGGCAACGGCGGGCTGCTCTACGCGGTCGCGGGCATGTGCGTCGGCTACGACGAAACGGCGGAAACGAAAGAAACGCCGAAATCGGGCGACACGGCGCCGGGCTTCCCGGAAGGCTTCTCCGTGAAGTGGGAAAACCTAAAACGTCCGCTCTGACGCTCTAATAATCCCAAGCGCCGACAAAAAATCGGAAAACGCTCGTTCGGGCGCTTTCCGATTTTTATTTTACGCGTAATCGCGTCCGACGTTTACTCCTGCGACGTCGTTTGGTCGTCGGATTCTTTGGGCGCGTTTTGCGCGGCGACGCTCGGCGGGTCGCGAAGTTTCAAAACGACGAACTGCGCGTTCTCGTAAACGCGGTTATTGTCGACGAACTCCTGCCAGCGACGCAGCGCCTCGGGAATAGTAAAGATCGTGTACGGAGGCGTTTCGACGATCGCGTAATGATAGCCGTCTTCCTCGCTCTCCTTTAAGACGCGAGCGCGTCCCTTATTGAGAAAGACGACGTTGAGCGGCTGATTCCATCGCGCCGGGGATTTCTCCGGAGCGCCGGGATTCTCGTAGAATCGCTTCATTTTACGGCTCCATTCGACGATCGACTTCGCGTCTTGGGGGATCTCTTTCCAGTTCCCCGCCTCGGCGCGCCGCGCGTGCCATTTGAAGGACTCGCACCCGCGAGGAACGAGAAAGATCGCGTCTTCCGGCGTATTGTCGCGAACCCAACGACAGGCGTCGATCCAGCCGTCGGCGATCGACTCCTTCGGCGGCGCGCTGCGCGGAGAGACTTTGGTCCCGCGCAAATCGACGAAAACGCATAATCGCCAGCAGGGCGTCGCGACGACGATCGTCGCGAGCCAGACGAGCAGACAGGTTAATAGCGCGGGGGAAAAACGGGACGGCGACTTGTCGAAATCAGAGCGCGGCTTGCGCGGGCGAATAAACGCGGCGAAACAGCCCCAAAGGAGAAGAATCGCTCCCAGCGCGACGACAAGCGCCATATACGCGACGTCTTCGGTCGGAATGGGAAGCGGAACCATCCCGTCGACGGCGCTCGCGCGCGCGAACTTGGCGGCGCGGCTGAAAAAGAAGAAACGGAACCCCCAATATCCGGCGGCGCTCGCCAAAAGCGCGGCAAACGCCGAAACGGCGCAAACGCCGGGGTTCCAGCCGGTCGGTTTGAGGGCGCGCGCACGGAGCGTCGCGACGCACTCCAATCCCAGTCGCGTCGCCAAAAAAACGAGTCCGAATGGAACGACCCA
>CAMZHY010000091.1 GCA_947307005.1 uncultured Planctomycetaceae bacterium | reverse complement strand
CTCGAGCGTCGCGCGGAAACTCGCGACCAGATGGTGCGGAAGATCGCGAACGAACCCGACCGTGTCGCTCAGAAGAACGGGGCCCCAGCCGGGGAGCGACCATCGGCGCGTCCGCGTGTCCAGCGTCGCGAAGAGCATGTCTTGCGCGAAGACGTCGGAGCCCGTCGCCGCGTTGAGAAGCGTACTCTTCCCCGCGTTCGTGTACCCGACGAGACAGACCCGGCGCGTCTGCTCGCGCCCTTCGATTTCGCGTTTCTTGCGTCCGTGAATCTCCGCGAGTTCGCGTTTGAGATCGACGATGCGTTTCTGGGCGATTCGGCGGTCGACTTCAAGCTGTTTTTCGCCGGGACCGCGAAGTCCGACGCCGCCGACGGTCTGACGCTCAAGGTGCGTCCACATTCTCTTCAAACGCGGCATCGAGTATTCCAGTTGCGCGAGTTCGACGGCAAGGCGCGCCTCGCGGGTTTGCGCGCGACTCGCAAAAACGTCGAGAATCAGCTCGGTGCGGTCGATTACTTTGATTTGAAGAAACTTTTCGAGGTTGCGCGTCTGCCCCGGCGAAAGATCGAGGTCGAACAACACGACCTGCGCGTCCCTCGCTTCGACGAGCGCTTCAAGTTCGAGAAGCTTGCCGCGACCGAGACAGTACGCGACGTCGCGAGTCGTTCGACGCTGGATGAGTTCGCCGACCGGTTCGACGTTCGCAGCCTCCGCCAGTCCGTTAAGCTCGGCGAGAGGATCGTCGCCGACGCCATGACCCGGCGTATAGACCCCGACGAGAATCGCCCTTTCGCGCGCGACCGTCGCCTCGCGCGTCGTAAGATCGCCTTGCGTCGACGCGTCGAAGCGCTCCGTCGATCGACGTCCCGCGCGACGCGAAATACCGCGCCGAGCGTTTGAATATTCTTCCGTTTCGTCCTCGTCGCTCGCGGGAAACACGGATTCCCAATCGTCAAGGTTGATCTCGACGTCGCCGCGCAGTTCCTTATAACTCAACGTTTCCGACGAATCGCCGCCGTTTGATTCCTCTGAATGATTCCGATCGTTATGATCCATCGTCGAAATGATTGCCGTCCTTATCTTTAAAGGTTATAAAAAAACTCAAATTCGGATTGAAAAAGCGTTTATCATTTCCCAATCGGGCGTTCCTTCTTCACGTCGCCCGTCGTTCGCTGCCACAGGGCGCAAAGGAACGCGTCGGGATCGACGCGATACGGGAAATGCGACTGACGCGCGAGAAGCGCGGCCATCGGCGAAGCGATTTCGTAAAGTCGCAGGGGCGAAATTTCAAGCCTCCTAGCGACGTATAAGGAAAGCGCCTTATGAATTCTCGGCGTCATCGTAAATTCGTCGGGAATGCGGGATTGAATCGTTAAAACTTTCTCCTCGTTAAAGACGATCGCAGGAGTCGCCTTTTTCTGCAACCGCTCGTTCACAACGAGCGTTCCCGCCGCGAGGTCGCCCAGCCGCGCCATGCGGTTGTTCGATCCCATGATTAAAAGCAAGAAAGGACCGAGCATAAGATCGGCGTAGCGAAGGATGTTGCGCAGGAGCGCCTGACCGATCGTCAGCGGTCGTCCCGAAAGAGAGACGGAACGCAACCCGCAGATCGCTTTCCCCGGGGTGCGTCCGCGACAGAACGCTTCGAACGTCGCGTTCCAAAACCAGAGGCAGAAGAGTCCGTTGATAATGGCGAAGACGTAAAAAAACGTTTCAAGAATCTCGTCAAAATCGACGTCGAATGTTCTGGAAGCCTCGAAGAACAGGTAAGCCGCGAAGATTGTCGATCCCAATAGCCAACAAAAAATGATCGTCATATCGATCATCCAAGCGAAGGCGCGTAAGAAGGGACCGGCGAGACGATACTGAAACGCGACGTTTTCTGGAGCGACAACGTCGTAGATCGTATCTAACGGTTCGACGGTTCGCCTCGTCTCTCTTGCCGAATCGATGACGCCAGCCGACATTAGGCTCGTCTCCTTTACATAACTTTCAACGCATAAAACGCATAAGGGAGTGAAAGACGTTCCGACGTCGGAACGTCCTACGCTCCACGATGGGGCATTATACCAAAATATCTAAAAAAAACTGGCGCGACTGCAGATTATTCAAACATTTCTTGCCGATGGACGGCGAGCAGTTTCAGCGCCGGTCGCGACGTCAAATAATTTGCGTAAAAACGTCAATTGTTAAAAACAGCCCTTTACAAAAAAACCTTTTTTCTAATATAATCAAATCTAAGCTAGTTTAAAGTTTCGGCGCGGCGATTGTTTCGCGTCAAATTCCGCTATGGGCGCGATAAAGCGCGCGCTCTGGCGCTCACCCCCTTAGGAGCCAATAATGAAACGTCTCGCTCTTCTCGCGTTTGCCGCCCTTTCGGTTTTCGCGGCGCTTGCGCCCGCAAAGGCCCAGGAATACGCCCCGCTAATCCAGAAGGAAACGGTTTCCGTCGCCCGTATTAACCTCGACAAATTGGAAGCGGATCATCTCTCCGCCCAAGCGGAAAAGCTTGCTAATTCTGCAATCGACTATTTTGTCGAAGATAAGGAGCAGGCCAACCAGCTTAAGCAAACGACGCCTCTTGCGAAAGTCTTTATCACCGGATTCTTCAGCGAATCGATCCAGCCTCTTAAAGATTCTGGCGTTAAGAACATCTACTTCGTCGTAGAACAGTCGGACGATCCCGATGAAACGCTTTATCCGTACGTTGCGATTCCGACGGAATCTCTGACGAAGGATCAGCTCGACGGCGCTCGCGACGTCATGAAAAGCCTCAATCAGAAGCTCGACTCCGGTTTGAAATATCGCTTTGTTCGCAACGGCTTCTTCTATTCGCTCATCGTTCCCAAGGACGCTGACGACGACGAAGTCAAGGCGTACGTTAAGAAACGCTTCCAGAAGCTCAATACGGTCAAAAAGCCGCAGTTTGCCGAAGGCTTTAAACTCGCCGGCGACGACGGCGTTCTCACGCTCGTTTCTCTCTCCGCGAAAAACGAAGCTTTGGCCGCCAATCAGCTCGAGACGATCTCCTCGCAACTTGACGAGCTTGGCGACGACGAAGACATGGAAAAAGTCGGCGAAAAGCTCAAGGACTTCATGAAGTTCGCAAGCGATATGAACCTTAAGTGCGCCGACCTCGTCAAGTTCAACGTCCTCGCCGTCGATCTCGACAAACTTGAAATCGTCTCCCGCACCGTCGCGAATTCCGCCGACGACGCGAAGAAGTACGCCGATCTCCTTAAAACGGACCTCAACGGTAAAATTAACGAACTCGTCGACTTCGCCTTTGAGACCGCCTTTGAGAAAATCGAAGACAGCCCTGTCTCTAAGGACGACGCGGCGAACGCCGTTTCCGCCTTCAAAGACGTCTTGGCGCTCTTCTTTGACTACGACGTCGACGGCGCCGAAGTCGACTGGACCATGAACGGCGATTTCTGGACCAAGAACGAAGAGACTGTCAAGAACTTTGTTGAAAAGGGCAAGGTTATCCTCGACGCCGTCCAAGCGGATATCAACGTCGACGCGTCTGTCGACGAAAATGACGACGAAGACGGCGAACTCGACCTCGACGAGGAAGAATGACGTCTTGACCGCGACGAGCGCGCGGTTTCTTGAACTGTTCTAACAAAACGGGAACGGACGACGCAAGCGTCCGTTCCCGTTTTCGTTATCTTGGCGAAACGACGCTCGATGCGCGCTCAGGCTTCGAGCGTCTCCAGAGGCCCGATCGCGATCGTAAAGGGATTGTCAAAGCTGTAGCGTCCCAAGATCGCGTTGACGTCGTCGACCGTTATCCTTTTCAAAATCGCGAGTTCCTCCTCCGTAGAACGATAGACGCCTGTCGCAAGCCATTCCGACCCCATTCCAAAGAGCCGCGAGGTCGGGTTTTCCTCGCTTAACGCAAGAGCGGCAAGGAGCTTATTCCGAGCGCGTTCCACTTCTTCTCTCGTCACGCCGTCGCGACGCGCTTCGTCTAGAATTGCGCGAATCTTGTCTAGGTTGGATTTAAAAACCTCGGGAAGACACGTTAGCGACGTTTGAAAACAGCCGTTATCGACGTAAGAACTGCTGTAGAGCGACGCCACGTCGGCGAGTCCCGTGTCGACAAGTTCCCAGAAAAGACGGCTTCCAACGTCGTCGCCAAGCACGATGGACAGAAGCGTCGCCGCGTACCGATCGTCGTCTTGCAAACTGGGACCGTCGACGACTTGAATCGCGTATTCGAACTTCGTTTTTTCACGTTGGATGACGCGCGTCTCGCAAATCCCCGAAACTCGGCGCTTCTCTCGAGAGACGTCGGTCGCCTTCCAATCCCCGCAAGCGGTCGCCATCTGTTCGACAAGCCTGTCGAAATCGACCTTTCCCGACGCGGCGAAAACGATGTTGTTCGGAGCGTACCGTCGATTGAAATATTCGCGCATCGCGTTCGGCGTCAACGCGCCGACCGACTCGCGCGTCCCAAGCACGCTTCGGGAAAGCGGATGACCGCGCCAAAAATATTCGCGCCACTTCTCGTCGACGCCAAAGGGCGGCTTATCCTCGTACATCTTGATTTCTTCGAGAACCACCTGCTTTTCCGTGTTAAAATCGTCTTGACGAAGCTCGGGACGAAGCAGATCGGCGAGGATATCGACGGCGCGCTGTTGGAGTTCCGGAAGAACTTTGACGTAAAACGCCGTCTCCTCCTCCGACGTAAAGGCGTTGGAAACGCCGCCAATCTCGTCGAGTTCGCGATTTACGTCCTCCGCCGTGCGACGGTCGGATCCTTTGAACGCCATGTGTTCGAGAAAATGGCTCACTCCGGCGATTTCGTCCGCCTCGTCGCGCGCTCCCGTTCTGACGAAAAAGCCCATCGCCGTAGAAAGAGCCTGATCGTTAATTTCGGCGATGACTTCAAGTCCGTTGTCGAGCGTCGTTTTCTTAAAATTCATCATTGAGGAACCTTTCCGTTTTCTCAAGCGTCAAGAGGCGCGCCGTAAGGCGACGCGGCGGTCGGTGCAATTCGGAAACCGCCGGACGCGTCACAATATACCAGAAAAAAATCGAGAGTACAGTCGCAAACAATTTCTTGGAACGCAAACTTTTGGAAACGACGCGCGCCCTCCGAAATCTCCACGATTTAGAGCGGAAAAAAAATCCTCCGGCGCTTGTAGAATGCGCGATCGCCCAATATAATGGGTCGGAATGTATTATGGCGGCGTTTTGTCGACGGGCGATTTGAGTCTCCGATCGAGAGCGTCGCGGACGTTACGAGCGACGAGAGTCGCCGACCGCAAAGTTTTCCAACTGAACGCCGCGCCCTTCCCCTGCGAACGGGTTCGGTTCACGTTCGACGTTTATCGAAACAAGGATTTATTTACATGTCGAAGTACAGCCCTGAAAATATTCGAAACATTGTTTTGTGCGGCCACGGCGGTTCCGGAAAAACCACCCTTGCGGACGCTTTTTTGAACGCGTCGGGAAAAGTTAAGCGTCCGGCGAGCGTCGACGACGGCACGAGTATTTGCGACTTCGACGAGGAAGAAAGGCTCACAAGTACACGATCGAGACCTCCTGCATTAATTTCGATTGGGCGGGCAAGCATTTCGACGTCTTCGACTCCCCCGGCTATCCCGACTTCATCGGCGGCGCGATCTCCGCGATGGGCGCCTCCGACGTCGCCGCGATCGTCGTCAACGCGTCGGCGGGAATCGAAGTCAACACGCGCCGCGTCTTTGCGGAAGCGAAGAAAGCCGGTCTTGGAAGAATGGTCATCATTTCCAAGATGGACGGCGACAATATCGAGTTTGACTCCCTGATGGACTCCATTCACAGCGTCTTCGGGCAGGAAGCGGCGCTCTTCAACGTTCCTGTCGGTCATGGCGCCGGCTTCAAGGGCGTCGTCGACGTTCTCAATCCCGCGGACGCGGACGGCGCGCTCGTCGACCCCAGCGCGCTGCGCGAGTCTCTGATCGAAGCGATCGTCTCCGTCGACGACGAAGCGCTCGAAAAATACTTCGAAGGCGAGATTCCTTCCGGCGACGAACTGTCGCGACTCATCGCCAAGGGCGTTAAGGACGAGGCGCTGATCCCCGTCTTCTGCGTCTCCGCCAAGACCGGCGTCGGACTCAAGGAACTCATGGACGCGCTCGCCGCTTACGCGCTCCCCGCCAACGTCCGCCCGCATACCGCGACGAACGTCGAAGGCGAGACGCTCGACGTCGTCGCCGATCCCGACGGTCCGATCGTCGCGCAGGTCTTCAAGACGCGCGTCGACCCCTTCGTCCAGAAGATCAACTATCTCCGCGTCTTCTCGGGCACGATCAAGACCGGCATGACCGTTCCGCTCGTCGGCTCGCGCAAAGGCTTCAAAATCGCGCAGCTCTTTGAAGTTCAGGCTAACGAACTCACGCCGATCGACGACGCCACGCCCGGCATGATCGTCGCCGTCACGAAGACGGACGAACTCCACACCTGCGTCACCCTCGGCGATTACGCGATGCCGGAATTCTCCTTCCCGACCCCGATGGTCGGACTCGCCGCGTTCCCCAAGAGCCGCGGCGACGAAGCGAAAGTCTCGATCGCGCTTGGAAAGCTCGCGGAAGAAGACCCCACCTTCAAGGTCGAACGCAACGAGCAGACGAAGCAGCTCGTCATCACGGGCATGAGCGACCTGCACCTGCAGGTTCTTCAGGAACGTCTGAAGCGCCGCGACAAGGTCGAACTCGACACTCGCGAGCAGAAGATTCCGTATCGCGAGACGATTCAGCAGAAGGCGGAAGGTTCCTATCGCCATAAGAAACAATCCGGCGGCGCGGGTCAGTTCGGCGAAGTTCACATTCGCATGTATCCGTTCCCGGGCGGAACGGATCCCGAAGAGTTCGCGACCGACAAGAGCCGCTTCCCGTCCTTGAAGGACTGGAAGTATTTCCCCAAGAGCAACTTCCTCCTCGTCGACACCGTCGTCGGCGGTTCGATTCCGTCGAACTTCATGCCCGCGATTGAAAAGGGCTTCTTGGATCGGATGGAAAGCGGCGTTATCGCCGGTTATCAGGTTCAGGACCTCTGCATTGAAGTTCACTTCGGAAAATATCACCCGGTCGACTCTAACGAACAGGCGTTCCGCACCGCGGCGAAAGGCGCGTTCAAGGAAACCTTTACGAAGGCGCGTCCGGCGCTCCTCGAACCGATCGTCAACCTCGACGTGACGATTCCCGTCGACAAGGTCGGCGACGTCAACTCCGACGTCGTCGCGGCGCGCCGCGGTCGTCCTCTCGGCGTTGAAGACGCCGGCGGCGGATTCCAGACCGTTAAGGCGGAAGTCCCCTTCTCCGAAATCACGACCTACAGCCGCACGCTCGCCAGTATGACGGGCGGTCAGGGGAGCTACTCGATCGAGTTCGCACGCTACGACGTCGTTCCGGGCAACATCCAGACCGAAATCATCGCGAAGGCCGACCTCAAAGAAGAGGAAGAATGACGCCTATCGCGTCGCAGTTCGCCTTTTGAATCAGAAAAAAGCCGCCGAAACGCAAGTCTCGACGGCTTTTTTTGTAAGATCGGGCGACTTTAAAAACGGCGCCGGATATGCTATCCTTATCGTTGCAGTCAAAATTCCCGCAACCAAGAATCATAAGGATAAGGAAAATGAGCGAAATCATCGAACTCACCCAAGATCAATTCAAGACCCTTGTCGCGGACGAAACGCGTCCCGTTCTCGTCGACTTCTGGTCGCCGACGTGCGGTCCATGTAGGCTCCTCGCGCCCGTCGTCGCGCTCCTTGCGAAGGAGAACGAAGGCAAAGCGGTCGTCATGAAGTGCAACGTCTTTGAAAACATGGAACTGGCGGCGAGTCTCAACATTTCCGCCGTTCCGACGATTATTCTCTTCAAGAACAAAGAGATCGTCGCGCGTCTTACCGGGGTTCAGAAGCAGTCGAAGCTTCAAGAACTCATCGACGCGAACCTCTGATCGAATCGTCTAATTCCAAGTTGTTCCCCCTCTGGATGCGACGCGCGGCGTTCGCGTCCGCAAAAGAAGGAGTCGTTATGAAACGTTGTTTACTGACCGTCCTCGCCGCCGTCTGCGGTCTCGTCGCGAGCGCCTCCGTCGCGTCGGCGCAGTCGACGGGAACGCCGTGGGTTGCCGTCGACGGACTCGGACGCGCCGTCGAATCGTCTGAAAAGACGGGCGAGATTCGCCCCGATAAAAAGGTGGGGATATTCTATTTCCTATGGCTGACGGAAGCCTTGCAGAAGGATCCTCAGTCCGACGGTCCCTACGACCTTATGAAACTGCTCAAAAACCTCCCGCCCGAAGAACTCAAAGACATAGAGAGTAACAAAGGCGACTTTTGGCCCAAGGGCGAAGGCGTCATGATGTACTGGGGCGAGCCGCTTTACGGATATTACGTTTCCCGCGACCCCTGGGTTATCCGGCGCCACATGCAGCTGCTCGTCGACGCGGGCGTCGACTTCCTCGTCTTCGACACGACGAACAACGTCACGTATCCCCGCGAAGTACAGGCGATCTGCGACGTTATGCTCCAGATGCGTTCCGAGGGCGCCCGAACGCCGCAAATTACGTTCATGATCAACACGGCGGCGGATCAGACGGCGGAGAAGCTCTGGAAAGAGGTTTACAATACGGGCAAGTACGACGAACTGCTCCTCCAGTTAGACGGCAAACCGCTGCTTGTCGGCGATCCCGCCGTCATTAAGAACGAAGAGATTCAGAAGAAGCTCACGCTTCGCCGCGCGCATTGGCCCTTTACGATGGTCAATACGGAGAAGGCGTGGCACTGGGAAGCGGCGTATCCTCAGCCTTACGGATGGTCGACCGATCCGAACAAGGCGGAACAGGTCAACGTTTCCGTCGCGCAAAACCTCAGCCGTCAGCCCGACGCGCATGTGGAGAACATGAGTTCCGGCTGGGCGCGAGGACGCAGTTTCCAAAAAGGAAAGCTGGAAGAAGACCTCGCGACCGACGAGGGACGCAACTTCGCGGAACAGTGGACCCGCGCGTACGAACTCGACCCGGAATTCGTCATGATAACGGGCTGGAACGAATGGATCGCGGGACGCTGGACGCGCGGCGACAAGCACGTTTTCGTCGACCAGTTCAACCGCGAATACAGCCGCGACATTGAGCCGATGCGCGGCGGTCATCTCGACAACTACTATCTCCAGATGGTCGAGGGAATCCGCCGCTATAAGGGAGCGCCAGCGCTTCCGAAAATCGCCATTAAGAAGACGATCGACGTCGACGGCGATTTCTCGCAGTGGAGCGACGTCGAAACGACGTTTGACGACTGGACCGGCGAAACGACGAAGCGCGACTTCGTCGGCGCGGGCCAGACGCGTTACGTCAACGAGTCGGGCAGAAACGACCTGATCCTCTCCAAAGCGACCCGCGACGACGCCTCGTTCTACTTCTACCTCAAGACGAAAGACGCGATTACGCCCGACAAACCGAACGGTCTCTGCCTTCTCATTAACGCCGACGGCGATCTGACGACGGGCTTCATCGGCGGCGACGCGTTGATCGGCGCGCGATACGATGGAGAAAACGCAGTCGTCGCGACGTTTAATGGGCAAAAAACGGATCAGTGGAAGTGGAAGAAAAACGGCGCCGTCAGGTATAAGCTCGACGGTTCCGAACTCATGATCGCGGTTCCCTACGAAACGCTCGGGCTGACCAAAGAAAACGCGTCTTTCAACGCGATCTCGTTCAAATGGCTCGACAACTTCAACGCCGATTCCGAAGTCGCCGACCTCTATACGACGGGCGACGTCGCGCCGGAAAGCCGATTCTTCTATCAAGCGGTCGAATGATTCGACGACGCTCGACGTAGAGTACGACTAAACGAGGCGAACGAGAGTCATTCTCGTTCGCCTCAAATTGTTTCGTAGCGCGCCTGAACTGCGATCGGCGGCGTTTCGCCGACCGTCTGAGGGCTAGTAGGGCAACCTAGCCAACTGGCGAACTACTTCCATCCCCGCTTTGATCTCTTCCGATGGTTCGCCGCCTTTCAACGACCCAAGATAACGCTCGTAATGCTCGTTCATGTAATCGACAAACGCAAGATAGGACGCTCTCGATAACATGACAATACGCGCGATACGTTTCTCCCTCCCTGTATTCGGGGACCCTACGGAATAGTGAAGTTTCGGATTCATGGTCTGCGCACAACGTTCGCGTAGCGTATAAAGGCGGCGAATTTCATAGTAATATTTCGAGCTACGCGGAATTGGAACGTCTTCAACGATATCGTCCTTTTGTGGAACAACGGCGTTAATTTCGGCTATTATTTTATCGAAATCGACGCCTTTGTATTCCTGCAACTTTCTACAGAGAATTTCAAATCCATCACTTCCCCGCGTCCAGCC
>CAMZHY010000090.1 GCA_947307005.1 uncultured Planctomycetaceae bacterium | reverse complement strand
CGTCGACGGGGTCCTTCGACTCGCGGTCGACAAAAACGGGGACCCCGAGTTGACCGCCGAGAATCTCGAGCTGATCGATCGCGGCGGGACGCTGAAGGTCGGCCGCGACAGACATTGGCTTGCGCCCCGATTCGAGCAGCTTCTTACCGAGCTTGCCGCAGGTCGTCGTCTTACCGGAACCCTGCAAACCGCAAAGCATGATCGTCGAAAACGGCTCTTTGACGGGAATCGACGAATCGACCGGTCCCATCAGCGCGACGAGTTCCGAGTTGACGATGCTGAGAATCTGTTGCGTCGGGCTAAGCGCCTTTGAAACTTCCGTTCCGAGGAATTTTTGCTCGACCGTCGCGACAAACTGATTCGCAACCTCGACGCTCGCGTCGGCCTCGAGGAGCGCTTTGCGCACAAGCTCCAGCCCTTCGCGAACGTTCGACTCGGTAAGGCGCCCTCGTCCCGTCATCGCGCGGAACGCGGAGGAAAGTTGGTTGGTCAGCGATTCAAACATGATTCAAACCCGACGTCGGGGCGCTCCCGCGCGCATAAAACGCGACGATTGCGCCGTATCTCGAACGTCCCGCGCGCCTCGCGCACTGAGACGTAAATCGACCATTACTGATTCTGCGTATTCTACGATCTTTGTCAAATACCGCAAGGGACGCCCTTTGAAAATCCCTCCTGAAAACGATATTATTGACCTGGAAAGACGCCAAAACGACTCCTACAGACGCGTCAAAAATTTCAGGCGCTTCAACGCGTCCTGTCTCTTGCTTTTGACTTGACGTTGCGTTACGCTATAGGCGCAAGGCGCGTTTCGACGCGTCGATCTCGCAACTTTCCTTTTGAAACGGGAGTTTACGTAGTATGAAAATAATGAACGCGCTGTTGAAATCGGCGTTAGCGGCTATTTTACTGCTAACGGCAACCCCATGCGTTTTCGGCGCCGAACGCGTCCTCGTCGTCGGCGATTCGATAACGGGTCATTCGATGAACCTTGCGTACGGCTTTACGCATGAAATTCGAAACGCGCTCGCGGAAGCGGGAAGCGACATGGAGTTCGTCCCGCTCGGGGGTAGCGGTCAGACGATCTTCAGTTGGCGAGGAATCGTCGCGAATTCGTACGCCAATCGCCAGCGTCTCGACATTGCCGATATTTACGTTAAGGACGAGTTCGACAAGGGCGCCGACGTTCTCATCGTACACCTTGGCATGAACGACGCGCTTCGTCCATCGATCAAATCGGACGAGGAAGGCTACGCCAAATGGCGCGAGGAATATAAGGCGCTCGTCTCAGACCTTCGCAAACGCGTTCCTAGCGTCTCGAGAATTATTCTGACTCCCCCGACGCTCCTCACGGAAAATCCGTTTGCATTTAAGAACCTTTTTATGGACAGACTTGGGACGATCATTGAAGAAGTCGCCAAGGAAGAGAACTGCGAATTTACGACCTCCGCAAAGACTTCAAACGCGGATTTCTCAACGCGCGGTTCCAGAATCCCCAGTTTAGAATTACGCTCGACTTCGTCCATCCGAACGAGTACGGTCATCAGCTCATGTCGCTGAGTTTCCTGAAGGCGCTGGGGCTGACGGAAATAGCCGACGCCTACGCCCAAAAGAGAGTCGCTCCTGAACTTCAAGCGGACGATTACGCCGGCGCCGCGCTCTTCGTGATGGATTTTCCGCCTCTTCCAGGTCCGCCAGTAGACCCGAACGAAAAACCGACAACGTTTGTTTTGATCGCAGGCGTCCTTAACAACCTAACGCTTGACCAAATCAAAGTCAAAGACGCCGGCGGACTAAACTTTATCAGGTCGGGCAAACGCGACGCCGACAATCCGTTCTTCACCCTTCTCTTCGAGAATAAGGATTGGAAACTTCCCTGCGACGTCGTCCTGCAAGTCGGTGAAAACGAGCGAACCGTTCGCGTGAACGCCCCTTATTTCGTCGCGACGGGCGTTCCAATGGAACCGTTCGCCCGCCCGGAAGATTTCCCGCGCGACAAAGCGACGACCGCGATTGACAAAGCCGCGCTTGAAGGGGTTAACCCGCTGACGCTTCACGAAGTAAAAGAGGACGGAAAGCCCGCCTTTGCATGGTTTAGATACTATCCGACGCAAGATAAAACCGGCGCCGACAATCCGAACGCGGTCGATCTCGCCGATCTCCCGCCCGCAAACGAGTTTGACGTTGGGTACGTCGTGCGCTATGTAACGAGTCCCAAAGCGCAAAAATGCGTCTTGAGACTCAATTCAGAAGGATTCAGCACGACGGCGATCGAGACGATCTACCTCAACGGTCAGAAAATCTACGACGATATCCTCTCGCCCCGCCATCTCAAGAGCAAAGACGAGGTTGAAGTCGAACTGAAAGAGGGTCTGAACGTCATGACGGCCCGCGTCGGTCATACAAGCTGGCAGTGGGGAACGTCCTTCGATTTCCAAGGAGAAGACTTGAAGTACTAAGGGTTGTCCAAGAATAGACATTCAGTGTTTATCCGTGAATAAAACGAAGGGCTGGTCGGAAATGCCCTTCGTTTTATCTTTTGATTCGACGTCGCACAGAAGCGGGGCGTCTTCTCGTCGTTGTACTTAGCGAAATCGACGCTTTGTAGTTTCTTTTCTTTTTTCTTCGCCCTTTCGTTCGTCTTGCAGAGAAAACGTCGAGGGGGACAAAGTGGATCGTCGCGTCTGCGGGAGGCGCGCCGTCAAGAGCGAGGACTCCTTAACATATCGGCTTGACGGAATACGCGTCGCGACGACGAGTCAATTCCAACCCCAAATCGCGTAAAAAGGAGGAACAAGATGCAAGTCGGACGCTCATTCGTCAAGAGCGCGGTTGTTTTTTCCCGATCGGAATCCTTCAAGGTCCAAAGAAATAAAATTAAACCCGAGTTCTCGTAAAAGCGAGACCATTCTCTTGCGCTTTTCCGGCTCCAAGAAAAGTTCAATTTCATTTTCAGGAAGCTCAATACGAACTGTTTTGGGCGCGTCAATTCTCGCGCGGCAAGTTGAAACTCCAAAGCTTTTAACGGCAAGTTCCGCTTTCTCAACGAGCCGAAGAATCTCGTTGGAAAGCGGCATATTGTAAGCCAGCCTCGTCGCTAGACACGGGGTAGACGGTTTTTCAGCGACGGAGATGTTCCAAAACCTAGCGATTTCCCGAATTTCAGACTTAATAAGCCCCGCTTCAGCGAGAGGACTCTTCACGCCAACTTCAACGGCGGCTTTGACGCCCGGTCGGTAGTCGTCGGCGTCAGAATAGTTTGAACCGTCGACCACAATAATGTTTTCACCGTTAGGATCGCCATAAACTTTCTGCGCTATGTCTTTAATCGCGGAAAAACGAATCTTCTTGCACCAGTAGCAACGTTTCGACGAATTGGCGACAAAACGCGGGTCGTCAAATTCCCCAGATTCAAGAACAACCAACGGCAAGCCAATTTCTGTCGCGACGCGACGAGCTTGACTTTTTTCGAGTTCAGTTGACGTAAAACTTTCGGCAAAATAACAAACAGGCTGAATTCTAAGAAGCGACCGTTCGTACGCAACTTTCAACGCGTTGGCAAGAACAGAACTATCGACGCCTCCGGAGAAAGCGACGACGCAAGCCTTATCTCTACACCATTCTAAGAGTCGATTAAGTTTAGTTTCCGTTTGATTAGAAAGCGACGCCATAATCAAACCTCCCGAGGAAAATTGGGAAAAAATAAGATCTTGAAAAGAACCCGAAATATCGAGTCAAACGTTGTATCGTGGAAGTCTTCCAGTCTTAGTTAAAACGTCTCCGAAAACCTTAACCTTCGCGACGAAAAACAATTGAATCTTTCAACGCGTTATCCGCTTTAGCAAAAGTAATGATCATATCTCTCGAAAGGTTATCGCGATTTACCCGATCGTTCTTGATTTTAATTCTTTTGCGATAGATCGATAGGGGCGAGCTTCTTCACAGGCGACGGGTTTGAAATCTTGAAGAAGAGGATCGGGAATTTCGAAGTCAACCGCTAGTTATCCGTCAGAATAATATCGAGGATAAGCCTTAAAGCGATTCTTGCGACTTCGTCGCGATATCAAAGCGCATCTGAATCGAAACGACCAAGGCGATCCCATATTCCCAAACGCGCGACGTCTCTAAAACGACCGCCTCGGAGCGTTTTCTAAAGCCCGTCATTTCGCTGGCGCGAACTTCTTTAACGCTTGAACGTAATCCGCCGCCATCGCGCTGAGGGGCGCCTGTTTTTTTCTAATATATCCGATTGTCATCCTCTCGTCGGTAGCGAGCGGCGTCGTACGGTACAGGTCTCCGTTGAGTTCTTCGCAAATCACGCCGCTACAGAGCGTATACCCGTTAAGTCCAACCATGAGATTCAACATCGTTCCACGGTCAGACGCTTTGATAATCTGTCGATACGGGTAGGAACTCATAACTTCTTCGGCGTAATAAAAGGAGTTCCCAACGCCTTGTTCGAAGGAAAGAAAAGGATATGGCGCAAGTTCTTCCAGAGTTACAATTTCTCGGTTGGCCAACGGATGGTTTACGCAAAGATAAACCGATATTGGACAATCAAAAAGAGGTATAAATTCGACGTCGCTGTCGTAAAACAATTTATTAAGGACGTCGCGATTGAAGTCGTTGACGTAGAGCACGCCAATTTCGCTCTTCAACGTCTTGACGTTTTGAACGACCGTTTGCGTTTGCGTTTCAAAGACGGCGAACTCGTAATCTTCGGAACCGTATTCTTTGACCATATCGATAAACGCCTGAATCGCAAACGTATAATGCTGCATCGAAACGGAGAATTGGTACTTTCTCTTCTCCGTCGTCAGATATTTGCTCTCCATTAGGCGGAACTGATCAAGAATCTGTCTCGCGTATCTCAACAACACTTCCCCGTCCGCCGTCACGACTACCCCGCGATTCGTACGCGTAAAAATCGTCGTTCGCGTCTCCTTCTCGAGATCATGAATGGCGCTCGACAAAGTCGATTGTGAGACGTATAACTCGCTCGCCGCCTTATTGACAGACCCTTTTTCAGCGATCGTCACGGCGTAAAGTAGTTGCTGTAATGTCATGTAAAAAGCTTTATTCTTTCGTATAAGCGTCGTTGCGTCCAGAGGTCTCAAGCGATTGGCTTCGAAACGGACGCGCTAAACATGGGAGTCAAAAAAGTCGCTTTTCAAATTAAGACTTGCGACTTTTCCAATAACAATAACAGCGGGAGATTTCAGTTGATAGCGTTTACATTTATCCGCGACGTCTCTCAACGTTCCTCTGACGTCGTAGGGATTGGCGGAGTTGCCGCCTGAAAGAACGGCGACCGGCGTGTCGGAACTCTTGCCCCCTGCGATCAGGGATTCCGCCAGTCTCTCGACGACGTTCAGCCCCATCATAACGACGAGCGTTCCTTCGAGTTTGGCAAACTTTGGCAACTCTTCAAAAACCTCGGAATCCGACGCGTGCGCCGTCACAATATGGACGCTCCTGCTAACGTCGCGACAAGTTAGCGGAACGCCCGCTTCCATCGGAATATAAAACGCCGACGACACGCCGGGAACGACGTCGAAAGGAACGCCGTTTTGCTTAAGCGCGCGTATTTCCTCCTCAACGCGCGCAAAAAGGAAGGGATCGCCGCCCTTCAGTCTTACGACGTTCATTCCGCATGAGGCAAGTTCAAGCATCTTACGGTTAATGTCGTCCTGTCGCGTTGAGGACGCCCCGCCGCGTTTCCCAACGGAAATTCGAAGCGAATTTTCCGGAACGACGTCGAGAATCGCGCGATCAATCAAATCGTCATACAAAACGGCGTCGCAAGTTGAAAGGACGAAAGCGCCCCGTAACGTTATTAAATCAGCGGAACCGGAGCCGGCGCCGACAAAAACGACTCGTCCCAAAGAAGCGGGAAAAGCCGACGTCCGGTCGACCGCTCGTTCGAAGGAGTCCGCGCAATACGCGTCGCGCTTAAACGCCGCCGCTTGGAGCGCCGATCGGTAGAAACGACGACGCGTCTCAACGTTCTTAATTTTGCGCGCTATTCTTTTTCGAGCGTTCCCCAACATCTCTACGATTGCTCCTAACCGATCGGGAAGAATCGCGTCAATCACCCCCTTAACGGCGGACGCTACGATCGGAGCCGCGCCGCCGGTCGATACGGCGACTACGGCGTCTCCGCGTCGCGTCGTCGCAGGAAAGATGAACGACGATTCCTCTTTCGAGTCGACGACGTTTACGGGAATTCTCAATTCTCGGCAACGTCCGGCGATCCGGCGATTGAGTTCGCCGTCCCTTGTGGCGACAATCACAAAAGCTAGATCGCCGACAATATCGTTCTCCTCAAATGGACGACGCGCAATTTCGACGTTCGACAACCTAGAAAACCGTTCGTCGACGGTTGGCGCGACAACCCTGAGTTTCGAACCAAACTCGCTGATACGAACCGCTTTTTCGTATGCAACGCTCCCAGCTCCAACGATCAGACCGCGCGAGTCCGCCAGTTCGACCATAAAAGGGAAATAAGCCATGCGCGCTTCTTTATGTGCAAATGTCGTAAGAACTTCCTCACAGGAAGGTGAAAATCGCGTTAATCGCCGTTCGAACCAAGCGCTTTTTCTAAAGCGCGACGCAACGGCGCGACGCCGACGCGCTTAAGAAGCGCCGCAAATCTTTCGCCAGGCCGCGCTTTCTTCTCAAAAAAATCGAGGGTCGCGTCACACGTCCGAAACAAGGTCTCTTCGTCTGTTATTAACGGCAAAAGATTCTTTCCCTTCACAACGTCGTTCCCAAAGGTTCCGCCAAAGGAAAGAACAAACCCGTGAACTCCTTGCAACGCTTTCTTCGGACACGCGCGAACGCACTTGCCGCACCGGTTGCACTTTTCATCGAAGAACGTTATCGTTCCCTTCTCTACGGAAATCGCCTTGCGTCTACAAACCCTTTGACATGCGCCGCAATAAACGCACAGCTCTTTATTCCATGTTTTTTCGACGCCGCCCTTAACGCCAAGATCGTTCTCTTCAGCTTTAAGGCAGTTGTTAGGACAGCCCGTCACTCCTATCTTGAATTTATGCGGCAAACTTCTGCCAAAATATCGCGCGTCAAGTTTTTTCGCGACCGCGCCGGCGTCGATCGCGCCGTGGGGACAACACTTTCCGCCCTGACACGCGGTTATGGAACGAACGCGCGCTCCCGCCGCGCCAAGTTTAATTTTCGCTTTCTCCAGTTCCTCCATAACCTCGTCGATATCTTCAAACTTTATGAAGGGAATTTCAACTCCTTGACGCGACGTAAGATGAACGTAATCTTGACCATATTTCCGCGCTATTTTCGCAATTTGCAACAATTGTTCCGCCGAAACCTCCCCGCCAATAACTTTTAGCCGCATCGAATATTGATCCTTTTGCAACTGCGGCATAAAACCGTTTGCCTTCAACGTAGATTTATCAATTGACATGTCGCCTCCTGTCGCCGCTTTGACGTTAAAATCAGTATTGATTGGATTGTTTACGATCAACCACGATCGTCAAAGGCTCGCCGTCGCTCTTTTGTATAGTCCAGCGCGCGGTCGAAGCGTCTCTTTGAACCCGCATAAGCGCGCCTCGACCGCCGATATCGGCGCCGAGAAAATAAAAAATTGCCCCTGAACGGCACTCTTTCATACAGGACGCGCAACCCCAGCAATCTTCTGGACGCCGGATAAAAGCGCGACCGTCAGAATCTATTTTGATAAGGTTGCCGGGACACGCTTCAACGCACGCCCGACACCCTATGCAACTTTTGCGGTCAATACGAATGCTCATAAACAGTTTCCCCTTTGTTTAAAGGACGATGAAGAATCTCTATTTCCCCGTCGACGACTCTTGAATTTACGAAGAACTCCCAATTTGCGTCAAATTCTGGATAATCCGTGTTAACGCCAAAACCAGGCCATCGCGTCTCATGGCGAGCTTCCAAGTGCGCAATTAACGAAAAACACACAGTCAACCTGTCTTTTAACTCGTAGACGCGTAACAGCTCGTCCATATCGTTTGCATGTTGAAACAACAAAACCTGTTGTAAACGCCTGATCTCCTTCTTCGCCAACCTCAGTTGCTTGGAGTTATAACGATATGCTACGCCAACCCCTCCAGCATACTCGTCCATAATCTTTTGCATTCCTTCTTCTAGTTCGTCTATCGTGTAAACCTGTTCTTTTCGCGGCGTCAACCTTCTTTCATAATCCTTAACGCGATCAAGAGCCGCGTCCGTCGTCGCGGAAAGAGACGGACGATTTCTCGTTTTAATATCCTGAATCATCGTTTCGGCGGCAATCGCGCCCTCGGCCATCGCTCCAGACACAAATTTTTTCGGCGCTCCTCCAACAACGTCGCCTGCGGCGTAGAGTCCTCGAACCGTCGTCCGCCGACGCGTGTCAACCCAATAGCCGCTCCCGGTGTGACCGCCGACGACGTAGGGTTCGGTTCCTTCAATCTGCACGTTGTAAGACGTTGGCGATTCCCCGCTTTCAATCCATTTAAGCGTTTGAGCAGGAGCCATATTAAGGTAAGCCTTCCACAAATCTTTCTCCTGGTCCGAGGTGATGCCGACCGTCCTGAGATAACATGGTCCGCGACCCTCGCTAGCTTCTTTCGTAGCTCCATAAGCGCGAGCCGACGTGTTATATCCGTATTTCTTTCCGTAGGTTTCGCCGAGCGCATTAATCTCTTTCGCGCCAACCCCTAACGCAAGCGTCCCTGTCGGCGCAATCGTGTCCTTGCATCTCTGAGCGACGAAACGCATCTCAAGACTCGTCATTTCCGCCCCGATGCGAATGCCCATCGCATAGCCCGATCCCACGTTGAAGGGACAATACCACAGTTTGTGACGTGAAAACCCCGGATTATTCGGACGATAAAGTCCCTCCGCTCTGCCGGAGGCAATGAGTATCGCCCTTGGGGAAAAGATGTAAGAAGCAATACAATCGACAGAAAACCCAACGGCTCCAACAGCGCGATCATTGACGACAATAAGATCGGTAACATTCACATGGTTGAAAACTTCGACGTTCGTATAACGACGCGCCTCTCGAGAAAGAATCGGTTTAATATTCTCGCCATTAATCTTGATATTTCGTTTTCCACGAGAAACATAACGCCCCTTCTCATCTTTGAGAATCACAAGTCCCATCTTCTCAAGATCTTCGGCAACTTGATTAAACCTCCTGCTCATCGAAAGCACGAGATCGTCGCGAACAATCTTTTCGGCGTCCCACCTTACGTACTCCAAGTATTCTTCAGGGGAATAATCGTCCGAAATATAAGCGTTCAAGGCGTTTACGCCTGCGGCAAGGCAGCCGGATCTTTTAATATTCGCCTTTTCTAAAATCGTGATTTTGAGACTGGGATCGCGACGCGCCGCTGTAATCGCCGCGTAACATCCCGCCGCCCCTCCTCCTACAATTAAGAGGTCGGTTTCGTAGAAAGAACAATTTGTTACGACGTCGTTCATCAAATAACTACGCTTTCTTCACGGAGAGAACTATTGTTTAACAAGATTATTTTTTCGTCGTCGACCACTAAAAAACGGTACACAAAGACGTCGACTCTCTCGCCGACCTCGACGACGGGATCGTTTACGCTCCGCGTCGAGGAAAGGACGACGTCGTGAATTCGAACGCGAACCTCGAGGTTGTCGCCTCGGAAAATTATGTCCTCGACGACTCCTTCCTCCGCTGATTTTGTAAACTTTTTATTTTCGCCTTTCTTGAAAATCGACACATATTCAGGTCTTACGACGGCGCTCGTACGTTCGCCAAGACTTTCAAAGAAACGAAAGCGCCAGTACTCTTTCACCGGCGTGGAAGAACCGATAAACCCCGCGACATATGGCGTTTTCGGATGCGCATAGAGTTCGCGAGGCGTTCCGACTTGCTCGACTCCGCCGCCGCTCGTGACGACAATCTCGTCGGCGACCTCGATCGCTTCGTCTTGATCGTGTGTAACGAATATGCTCGTGATTTGCAAATTCGTGATCATCTCGCGAAGCCACGCGCGCAATTCCAACCTGATTTTAGCGTCGATAGCCGCGAAAGGTTCGTCCAGCAGTAAAAGCTGAGGATTGGGCGCCAATGCTCGCGCAAAGGCTACGCGCTGTCTCTGTCCGCCAGATAACTGGCTCGGGTAACGCTTCTCAAGCCCGGCGCAGCCGATAAGCTTAAGGAGTTCATGGACTCGATCGTCAATGTATCCCTTCGACTTCTTCTTGACGCGAAGTCCAAAGGCGATATTGTCATAGACGGTCATATAGCGAAACAACGCGTAATTTTGGAACACAAATCCGACGCCTCGTTCAGAGCCGGGAACGTCGTTAACAACCTTGCCGTCGATTAGTATTTCGCCCGAATCGGGCGTTTCGAGACCTGCTATCATTCTCAGGATTGTCGTTTTGCCGCTCCCAGAAGCGCCGAGCAGAGCGACAAGACGTCCTCGTTGAATTCTAAGATTGACGTTT
>CAMZHY010000089.1 GCA_947307005.1 uncultured Planctomycetaceae bacterium | reverse complement strand
CGTTTCGCGCGGTAAACCCAAACCTGAGAGTCGTTTTCAGCGACGTCGGAGGAAGACGCGAGCGCCTTGGCGTCCGCGCCGAGAAAACAAACGTCGTTGAAATCGCCGACGCGATACGCCGCGATCCCGATAAGATCGTCGCTCTGCGATTCGTCAAGAAGTTCGGGCGCGCGTTCAACGACGACGGAAAACTTTTCGCCCTTCTTCACGTCTAGACGCCGCGCGACGTAAATCGTCCGACTTTGGAGTTCTTTATCGCTGTAAATTAGACGATCAAAGAGATTGCCCGGCGAATTCTGCCAGTCGAGCGTATACCCGCTAACCCCGATTCCCATCCCGAGTTCGCGGCAATGCATGCGAACCCGATTAAAGATGGCAAACCATTCGTCGGTAAAAACTTCCGGCTCGTTCGGAAAGGTCAGCCAGTTCGGCTGAACTTCGTTCCTCACGTCTTGGTGCGCGTAATTCACCTGAACCCCGGAAATCCCCTTTTTCTTAAGCTCGTCGAGCTGCCAGTTCAGTCGCTCGACGTCGAGCTCTTCGCCCGTCCACCACCAGAAGGGAACCTCGCCATAACCTGAAGGCGGATTCGCAAACCCCTCGCGCAACCCCGGTTCGGGCCGCTCCGGGAAAGAAACGGGGCTTTCCTGCGCCGACGCGGGGACGATCGGCGCGATGAGGAACAAAAAGAGAAACGCGCTCCAAAGAAAGGCGCGAAAGCTAACGGGCAGGTTGTTCATGATTCGTTTCCGATCAAATCCGGCGTCATAGAGGTAAATCGGCAAACCGTCGCCTAGCTCGTCGACTCGCGCAAACAAAGCGTCGCGAGGAAGAACTAAACGTTGGACGAAACTTTATCTTACACGACGTCGAGTCGAGATTCAACGACGTCGACGCTATTTGGCGCAAAAAACAAAGTCGACGTCGACCGCTAAGAAGAAAAAACGCGTCGGTTAAAAGACGGTCGAAAGAACGATTTGCTAAACGAGAAAAAATGACGCCGGGACGAGCGGAAAAACCGCCGTCCCGCGTCGAATTTCAAAAAATGACGGTAATTGTCGACAAAAAATCAGAAGAGCGCTTGACCGCCGCCCGCCTTGACGCCGTCGTGAGTTCCCGCCGGATAGGTGGCGTTCGCGCGCGTAAACGTCGCGCCGTAGACGTTCGTGTCGACCGTTTCGCTCACAAAGTGAACGGACGCGTCCGCCATCACGGCATTCAATCCGCCCGGATGGAGACTGCGAGGCGTGCGCGTGTCTTCGTTGGCCGTTAGATAGTTCGGGCAATAGAATTCGTTGCCGTGGATGTAAGCCATTCCGAAACCGTCGGACCAGTGACCGACGCTAATGAACGGGTTTCCGGCAAAGCTTTCCTTATTGGCGCCCGGAATCGTCACGCTCGAGAGTTCTAGGAGCAAGAAGGTGTGCGACGTGCCGTCCTTAATACCCGCCATGTTCATGCCGCTGTTCGCCCAAAACAGACCAAGATTTCGCGCGCGGAAATAGTTGCCGTTTGTCGCGTTGAGGTGAGACGTGCGTTCCGGAAGGTCGGCGGCGGCGTTCGCGCAGTAGTCTTTCTGAGAACCCTTCGGCGCGATCGTATTGGCCGTCGTCGGGCAAATGAAGACGTCAGGGGCGCTTGAACCAACTTCTTTGTTCACTTCGTCGCCGCAGGTCGGGGAGCCCGTGCTGTGCCCGTAGCCGTTGGTATGAACGCAGTAGCTCGTGTAGGCGCGCTTAGTGAAATCCGTCTGCGAATAGAGCGCGGACGCCTCGACATAAGGAAGAATAAAAGCCGGCCAACCCATCATGCCGTGATAAACGCCGCCCGCTTCGCAACCTTTGCCAGAACCGGTCAAAGGCGTCGCGCTGTTAGAGGCGTCAAAGAACGTGCAACCGGGCGGGAAACACTTGTTCGTGTCATGATAGTTCTGCATGCCAAGAGCAAGGTTTTTCAGGTTGTTCGTGCATTGCATGCGTCGCGCCGCCTCGCGAGCCGCCTGCACCGCCGGAAGAAGAAGACCGATCAAAATACCGATAATGGCGATAACGACAAGGAGTTCCACAAGGGTAAAGCCCTTGACTCCCGAAGAAAAACGTCTTTTCATGGCAAGCTCCGTATGGTAAAAGGTTGGACTCGTCGATGCGTCTCTGAGAAGATATGCGCTCAAACTTACGCGCAAACAGATTCTACAGTCTCTTTTTCTCTAATGCAAGAAGATTTCGAAAGAAATACTAATAACGGAATAAATTTATCGGAGAGGTCGTTAAAAGAAAAGTTAATTATCATCATATAAAAATTTACATGCAACCTATTGCGAATAAAAGCGTTAAATCATTGGAAAAACCAATCAAATCGTCGCGAAATAAAAACCGCAGAGCCCGGGAGACTGCCCGACGCCCTGCGGCTCAACGCTAATCCGGCGGATTAAAGCCGCAATAATCGCTCAGAGGAGCGCGCCGCCCGCCTTCGCGACGTCGATAGAAATTACTTGTCGCTAAAGACAGGACGTTCTTTCGCTTCGACGCCTTTAAAGAGTCCGGAGGGAACGCGCGAAGTCCACGTTTCGGGCTGTTTGTCGCCAAGTCCAAGCGCATAGAGGATGACGGCCGCCATGTCGCGATTCTCCATCTCGCCGATTTCGCCCTTTTCGAGACTCGGTCCCGTCGCGGCGAACATGACGTATTTTTCCTCGTCGGTCCATCCGCCGTGCATCGCGCCGTGACCGCCGTGATCCGCCGTAACGATAAAGAGCGTCGAATCAAGCATGCCGTTCTTCTTCGCGGCTTCATAAATCTTTTGAATATATCCGTCGGTCGCATGGAGTTTCGCAAGGTGTTCTTTACCGCCGAAACCATGTCCGTGCCCCGCTCCGTCGACTTCGTTATAGTGAACGTAAAGCAGCGTCGGCTGGTTCTTCTCGAGATACTCGCAGACCTTCTCCGTCACCCCCGCGTCGTCGTCGGGAACCTTGTCTTTAAAAACGCCGATTCCATTCTCAATAACGCCAATATTGATGGGGTTCCAACTGCAGATCGACGCCAGTTTCGCGCCGGGCATATTCTCGCGGATCACGCGAAAGACCGACGGATAGGGACTGTCGTCGGGATAGGGTGTGGAATAAGCGAGACCGTTCGTGAGTCCGTGAACTTCGCGCTTGACCCCGTGGAGCATCGCCCCCCAGTTTTCAGCGCTAATCGTCGGGTTCTCGCACAAGCAAGAATAAGTGACGGCGCCGTCGGCGAAAATTCTATCGAGATTCGGCGTGTCGGCGTCTCTAAAGAACGCGCCGCCGCCGTCGACGCCGATAAAAATAACGTGGGAAATTCCCGTCGGACTCTCGGCGGATTGAGGACGCAGAACGATCCGGGCACCAAGGTCGTTTTCGACGTCCTCCGGGACGCGCCAGTAGCGGTAGGCGGAGCGGCAGACAAGCGCGTAAACGCCCCAACTGCCGCCGCGAGTCACGCGATTCACGCCCTCCTTCGGTCCCTTGGGATCGACGACCGTTTCAGAACCGTACTCGTCGACGTAACTTTCAGCAAACCAATCTCGAACCCATTCCGAGACGTTTCCGATCATGTCGTAAAGTCCCCAAGCGTTTGCGGGGTAGCTTTTCGGCGGCGTAAGACCGCCTTTTTTACTTTCGCCCACGTTCGCCTTGTTTGGATCGGACTTATCGCCCCATTGATACGCCGACCTCGAGCCCGCGCGACAAGCGTATTCCCATTCCGCCTCCGTCGGAAGATCCGCCGTCAACCCTGCGGGAAGACGCTTCGTAAGCTCTTTGCAGAAGTTGACGACTTCGCTATAGGTCACGCGTTCGACGGGGAGCGCCGGATTTTTGTTATAGCTTGGGTTTGTCCCGGTCACTTCTTGATAGAGCGCCTGCGTCGCTTCGGTCTCCAGCATCCAGAACCCCCGCGTCAGTTTCACGTGGATTTGTTTTTCGCCGGAGTGGCGGAGAACTTCCGACTCAGGACTTCCCATGTCAAACTCCCCGGCGGGAATCCATACAAATCCGTAATTCTCTTCTCCGATCTTAATCGTCTGTCGAGTTCCCGCCTTGCGTTCGCTCGAATCCTGCCATTGCGGGACGACTAACTCCCAACCGTACGCAAGGGGCGCAAACGCGCTAAGAACCAAGAATGCAAGCCAAATCGCGCGGAACGCCGATTCTTTCTTATAGGCGACTCGTTTCTTCATCGAAAACTCCATAACCGTCGCGGGCGCGTCGATCGCCCAAGGATAAAAAATCACGTCGCGACGTCTCGGGGTCGCGACGCCCCTAGTTTAGCGCGAATCGGCGTGAAGTTCAAGTCGCCGACGCGTCTCGACGCTTCGCGCGCCTAAGGACCGATTCAAACGCTTCCGGATCGACCGGCGGCGTATAAATCAAAGCGTCGAAGGAAAAACGGCGATTAAAAGGCGCCTCCGACGGATCGACGTATCCCCAAAAAGAAAGGGACGTCGGAATCAACAAGTCCGACGTCCCAAGTCTATCGCCAATCGGCTGAATCTAAGCCGCGACCGTCGCTCAGAAGAGCGCCTCGCCGCCGCCGGCGTTCGCGCCGCCCTGACCCGCGGGCTTGTTCGCGCTCGCGCGGGTAAAGGTCGCGTAGTAAACGTTCGTGTCGCACGTTTCGCTCACGAAGTGAACGGAGCAGTCCGCCATCGCGGCGTTAAGTCCGCCAGGATGGAAGCTGTGCGGCGTGCGGGACTGTTCGTTGGAGATCAGGCAGTTGGGCGGGAAGTTCGCAAAGCCAGAAATCGTGAACAGACCGTAACCGTCGGTCCAGTGTCCAACGCTCATGAACGGGTTCGCCGCGTAACCTTCAGTGGTCGCGCCCGGAAGCGTGACGCTGGAAAGTTCCATAAGCAGGAACGTGTGCGAGGTTCCGTCCTTAATCGCGCCCATCTGCAGACCGCTGTTGCACCAGAAGAGACCGAGATAAGGTCCGCGACGGGAGTTGGGGTCGGCGACTTGAATTCCAATATTATTCGTCGTCGTGCGTTCCGGGAGTTCCGAACCGCCGTTGACGGCGTAATCTTTCTGAGATCCTTCGGGAGCGATCGTATTGGCGGTCGTCGGGCAGGAGAAGACGCTGGGGGCGTTGGAACCGGCCTCTTTATTGACCTCGTCGCCGCACGTCGGTTTGTCTGCGCCGTGTCCGTAATTGTTTTTAACGCAGTAGTTGGTATAGGCGCGTTTCGTAAAGTCAATCGTCGCATAGAGCGCGGAACCTTCGACGTACGGAAGAATAAACGCCGGCCAACCCATCATGCCGTGATAAACGCCGCCCGCTTCGCAAGCCAAGCCGGTGCCGGTAAGCGGGGTGGCGCTGTTCTGCGCGTTAAAGAAGGTGTTGCCCGGCGGAAAACACTTGTTCGTGTCATGATAGTTCTGCATGGCAAGACCAAGGTTTTTCAGGTTGTTCGTGCACTGCATACGTCGCGCCGCCTCGCGCGCCGCCTGCACCGCCGGAAGAAGAAGACCAATCAAGATGCCGATGATGGCGATAACGACAAGAAGCTCGACGAGCGTGAACCCCTCGCCGCTGCGCTTCCCTGAATAAAGACGTTTGCTCATAACGAACTCCGTATGAAAAATAGTTTGACTCGTCGATGCGGCTCAAGGAGAAGAACACGCTCAAATCTGAGTGTAACCTCATTGTACAATCATTTTTCCATAACGTCAAGAAAACAGCGGGCAAAAAGAAGTCGATAAAAATGAAAAGCTATTATTGTTTTCAGATCGCGACAGAAATTAAGCGTCAAACAACTCATAGTCGTTAAGGAGCGTTTCGACGTCAAGCGGTTTAGATAAAACGCGAAACTGCGAGAATCTATGAAAAAGCGACTCAAACTCCGTTATGACTGTTTCGGGCGAGAACGTCAAAACGTCGATCGCCGCTTGAGGACGATTTTTACGCAGAGCCGAAATTTTCGCGGCGAATCGCTCGTCAATTGCGCCCGAAGAATCAACGACGACGCGCGTCGGAATGAAATCGTCCTCCGAAATCTCGTCAAACCGTTCCCATCCCTCAACGCGCGCCTCGACGCCCTGAGAACGAAAAACGTTCAGAAGAACCGGCGCCAACGACGCGTCGTCTGAAAGTATTAACACGCGCGATTCCCGCTTCGTCGCCTTGCGAGACGTTCCGCCGCGGCGCGTCGCCGCATATTCCGACTCCGACGTCAGCGGCGACTCCGCAAAGAGTCCCGTCGCCCCCGTCGGAGCGAGAAAACGCGTCAGTTCGACGCGACCGCGTTCGCGCCATTCGTTTGCGTAAAACCGTCGAACGCCTGGAAATCGATCGCCCGTTCTATCCTCGTCTTCGCAAAGAACCCCGGCGATCATCGCGATCGGCGCCAGCGGCGCAAGACGTCGCATTTGCTCGACGTCGTCGACGCTGAATTCGTTAGGATACGAACGAAACAACAAGATAAAATCGACCGAACGAATCGCCGCGAACGCCAAAAAATCGCGTCGTTCAAGAACCGCGACGCCAAAACGCCCCGCAAGTTCTCGCGCGTCGCGCGCAAGCTCTGCGAACTCGCAACGCTCGCATTTTCAGCAAAAAAGCGCCGTCATAAAACGCCGTCCGGCTTCCTAAACTATTCTTCGTTAAGAAAAAACGCCGTTGCAATCTCCTGCCGTCGTACGACTTGCCGTTAAAATTCATGCAACCGCTAAAATCGCTATCTTAACAAAAACGTCGGAAAGGAACAGGACCCGGACGACGTAAAACGCGCTATTTTCCCAATTTCTCAGTGAATTATCCGCGAGAATAAACAAGTTTTTCGCCCCAGACGGGCAAAATCACGGAATCGTTGGCGCACCTTTCGACTTGGTTGTAGCCGTAATCGTAAGACCATCGCCACTTGTCGATCAGATGACCAAGTTCCAAAATATGCGAAAGAAACGTCCGTTTAGGCTTAATCGTCTCATTCACCGCTTTTGGAACGTTCAGACCGACGGCAAGATGCGGAATAAAAACGTCAACGGGAGCTTGGGGCGTCAACTGATTCACGTCGCAAGCGTCGCCGACGTGATAAACGACGCAATGATCCGCCTTCGGTCCGCAATCGATCTCGAAAGTCGTGACGTACTTAATCAAGGTTTTATTGTGATCGACGCGCTTGAGTCGGATTCGAGAATCGCCGATCTCGATTTCCCGTTCGTCTTCCTCCGTAAGCCAATCGTTTTTGATGAAATTGGAGACGACCGGCTTGCCCGCCGCCGTTAAGGCGTCGCAAAACGCCGTCGTGTAGTGATCGCCATGATTGTGCGTCACGAGGAGATAATCGACGAGAGGGACAAGCTCTGGAGCGCGACGGTGCTTGACGTCGACGGCGATCGTCTGCGTCGGCGTTTTGACAATATACCCCATGTTGTAGAGATGCCAAAAGACGACGGTATTCTCCTCAACCTCCGTCTCTTTGATCTCGGCGAGCGCTTTATCAAAGGACGCGTTTAAATATCGGAGAATGGCGCGCTCCTTCTCCCAACGCGCCGCTTCTTCGGGCGACGATTGGAAGTAAGTTCCAAACTCGCTCGCGCGAAGTCGATCGACGGAACGCTGGAGCGTATGCGCCGCGTCGAGTCGTTCGGACGTCACGTTCGTCGCGGAAGTTTTAATCATCGCGTCAATCGCGGCTAGCGCTTCCTCCTCCGTCGGTTCGACAAGATTGGGATCGACGTCTTCCGCAAGGCTCAGATCGCCTCCGGTTAGCGCCAAGAAGCACGGCGCCGCAAGCGCCATGCGTAAAAAATCGCGTCGCCGCTCGATCGCGGCAAGTCTAACGTCGTCGGTCGTCATTGTTCTTTCTTCTCCTTCATTCGCGTTATTGACGCTCAAGCGCCGGATTGAGTTTGATCGCTTCTTCTTGGGATATTTCATAAGGCTGCGTCTTGGAATATCGCCTGCCTCGTATCGAAGAATAACGGTCGAAAAGCTGCTCGTAATTCCACTGAAGAAAAGCGAAAAGTCGCGGGTCGGGATCGCTTTTCAACCACTTGTCGCACATAGCGCGGCATACGGCTTCATATCGCGCCTTAGAGCCGTGTTGCCAGTTGCGTCCGGGAAAACGTCGAACAAAGCCGTTAAACGAAGGATCGATATGATACAACTCGTGGAAGACCGTCGTCAGTTTATCCATAAACTCCAAGTTGTAAAACCGAGGCGTCATGACGGTAAATAAGTACATGAGCCGCGTTTTGCCGTCGGACGCGTACGCTTCGGGATACTTGAAGTACTTGACGACTTTGACAAACGGATCTCCGCCCTTCTCGATCAGGAGACGCGGCGCGCGAACGACGCGCGTTATGGAGATCGCCTCGACTCCTCCTTCAAAAAGCAAGGGCGTGACGTACGCCAACTGTCCATACCGACTGCCGCGATTTCTCGCCTCCGCCATGCCGAATCCAACCCGATCGACGTCGACGTGACGGAGTTCCGGAACTTTCCGACAGACGTCGCGGCAAAGTTCTTTAATCGCTGCGGAATAATCAAGGACTTCCTTCGAATCGACCATATGATACCTTCGTCCTTTTCGAGAGTCAACAAAACGAATGGGGAAATATCGAGGTCAAAGAAAAAAGCGGCGTCGCGGAAAATCGCAACGTCGCTTTAAATAGTAGAAGGGAAACCGCCAACCGACGGTCAAGAGCCCCTACCCGCGTCGAATCACTCGACGGTCGGAATCGCGGGAGCCGACTTCTTGTTGCTGTATTCGTCCTGACCGACAAATTCGATCAGCGCCTGCTTGCCGGCGTCGCCGAGACGCGGCTTGGCAAGCTTAAGAATACGGGTGTAGCCGCCGGGACGACCAACGTAACGAGGCGCGATGACGTCGAAGAGAAGCGTCACGGCTTCGCGATTGTCGAGCTTTTCATAGACCGCGCGACGCGCCGCGACCGCGGGAGCGCTCGCCTTGACCCATTCCTTCCAAGCGTCGCTTTCGCGCCACGCCTTCCACTCGGCGGTGTTCTTTTCCGCTTTGCAGGCAAGCTCTTTCGCTTTCGCGATCGAATCCTGAGCGTGGACCGCTTTCGTGACAAGCTTCTCGATGAAGGGACGGAGTTCCTTGGCCTTCGGGACGGTCGTGATAATACGCCCCTTCGTCTTCGGCGCCATTTCCTTCGTGTCGTAATCTTCGACGTCGCGTTCGGTAAGAATCAACGCGATCGCGAGGCTGCGCAGAAGAGCGCGCTGATGGCTCGGGTTGCGCCCAAATTTACGTCCAATTCTTCTATGTCGCATAGCAATATTCTTTATGGTTAAGAGTTACTTTATTTTCAGTTAAACTTCCCGAGCGGGGAAAGAGCGCTGGTCTGCGGAACGCGCATGCCAAGGCGAAGCCCCATCTCGCCGAGCTTGTGCTTGACCTCGGCGAGCGACGTGTCGCCAAAGTTGCGCAGCTCAAGGAGCTGGTCTTCGTTAAGCACGACAAGCTGACCAACCGTCGAAATGTTAAGGTTCTCGTTCTGAAGGCAGTTCATCGCGCGCGCCGAGAGCTTAAGCTCGGACAACGGAGTCGCCAATCTTCGCTCAAGGTCAGGATCGACGCCTTCGCCAGACGCCGTCTTCGGACGACTGTAAACGGAGCCGTCCGGACGATCGTACTGAATGAAGGGATTGAGGTGCTTGCGAAGAATCTTCGCGGCTTCCACGAGCGCCATTTCAGGATCGACCGAACCGTCGGTCGTAATCTCGAGATCAAGACGTTCGTAGTTCGTCTTCTGTCCGACGCGCGTCTCGGCGACTCGATACATAACGTTGACGACGGGGCTAAACGCCGCGTCGAGCGGAATGTAGCCGACTTCGTCCGCGCGATCGCGATCCGCAAGGGAAACTTCGGCGGGAACGTACCCGCGTCCGTTTTCGACGATCATCTCCAATTCGAAGGGAACGTTCGCAATCACGAGTTCCGGATTGATGATATCAACCTGAGGCTCGGGAATGATATCCGCGCCGGTAACGACGCACGGTCCCTCTTTGTCAATGCGAATGACGCGAGGACGGTCGTCGTGAGAACGAACGACAAGCGACTTAACGTTCAACGCGATTTCCGTGACGTCCTGCTCGACACCTTCCAGCGAAGTAAACTCAAGCGCCGCGCCGCGAAGCTTCATCTTCGTGACCGCGCTGCCTTCGAGACTCGATAGGAGAACCCGACGAAGGCTGTTGCCCACCGTAACGCCAAAGCCGCGTTCGAAGGGTTCGCAAGAGAAACGTCCAAACTTGGGCGTAAGGGACTCTTGATCGCAGACAACCTTGCAAGGAAGCTCCAGACCTCTCCATCTGATTCTCATACAGTTCGCTCCAATAAATTGGCGTTGTCAGGGTAATTATACGCTCGCGTCGACGCTCGCAACGTCGTTCGGCGCGCGGCTTATGGGGCGCAACCGAACGAAACGTATCGACGCCGACAGTCGGAAACGATCACTTCGAGCAGAGTTCGACGATGAGCTGCGGATTGACCGGCAACGAAACGTC